>JBDTUO010000005.1:0-26681 GCA_040007675.1 Rubrivivax sp. | reverse complement strand
AGCATGTCGCTCAGCGTCAAGACCGTCAGCACCTACCGCACGCGCGTGATGGAGAAGATGAAGCTGGCGTCGAACAGCGACCTGACCTACTACGCGCTGAAGAACGGGCTGATCCAGTAGCCCCCGGCCGGCCGGTGCCGGCCAGCGCAGCTTCACTGCGGCTTCACTGCGGCGCGGCCCCGATCCCGAACAGTTCGTTCACCGCCTGGCGCACCGATGCCAGGCCGACGGCGTTCGCGTTGTGGTGCGAGCCCCCGTCGACGAGCACGAAGCGCTTCGGCGGGTTGGCGCGCTCGAACAGCGCACGGCCCAGGTCGGGCGGAATCAACCGGTCCTCGCTGCCGTGCACCACGAGCACCGGCACGTGCACCTGCGCGATGCCGGCCGCGGCGTCGAAACGCTGTGTGATCAGCGGGCCGACCGGCAGCCAGCCCCACTCGAAGTGGCGCACGAGGTCGGGCATCGACGTGAAGGCACCTTCGACGATCAGCCCGCGCGCGTCGTCGACCTGGCGCGTGAGCTCGACCGCGATCGCGGCGCCGAGCGAATGACCGAACACGTAACGCGGACGGCCCGGCCGCGTGCGCGCCAGCCAGTCCCAGGCGGCGCGTGCATCCTCGACCGCCATCGCCTCCGACGGCAGCGCGTGGGTGCTCTGCCCGAAGCCGCGGTAGTCGATGCCGAGCACGGCGAAGCCGAGCCCCTGCAGCCGCCGCATCCGGTGCGCGCTGCTGCGCACGTCCCAGCGAGCGCCGTGCAGGTACAGCAGCACGGGAGCGTCGGCACGCGGCCCGTCGAGCCACAGACCGTGCAGGCGGACCGGCGCCACGTCCGGCGTCGACCCGGCCGCGGGGTAGTCGATCCAGACGTCACCCATGCCTTGCGCTGCGGCGGCACCGGCGGGCCAGCTGCGATCGGACGGCTGAAAGATCCACGCGCGCTGGCGTTCGTCGAGCGCCGCGCAGCCGAGCTGCAGGCCGACGAGCACGATCAGCCCGGCCGCGACAGCGAGCAGGCGACGGGGTGTGGGGCGGGGCCAGGACATCGCGCGGATGGTGGCACGCCGCGTGTGGCCGCACGCGGCGGCGGGTCATGCGCGCAGGAACGAGTGCGCGCTGCGTCAGCCGAGCCGGTGGCGGGCCAGCACCGGCGCCACGTCGGCGTGTGCTTCCAGCCGCCCGAGCCAGTCGGCGAAGCGGGGCCGTTCCTGGCGCAGGTAGGCCCGGGTGCCCGACCACCGCGAGACGACGACGACGAGGAAGTCAAGCGCGCCGGGCGCCGCGCCGGCCAGCCACGGGTCGGGATGCCACTGGTCGGCGAAGACGGACCAGGCCCGGTGCAACTGCGCGCGCGCCCCGGCGCGCAGTCGTTCCCGCGCGGGTGCTCGCGAGCGCGGCAGCCAGCGTTCCGGGTAGTCCGACAGGCTCACGTTGGCGTAGCAATTGGCCGCGACATGGACCAGCCCCCGCAGCTGCTGGGCCCGCGCCGTCGTCGCCTGCGGCAGCAGCGCGGCCGCCGGAAACCGCAGCGCGAGGTCGATCAGGATCGCCGCGCTTTCCGTCATCACGCTGCCGTCCGGCCAGCGCAGCGTTGGAATCTGGCCCATCGGGTTGGCGGCGGCCAGTGCATCGCGTTCGGACTGCGGCTCCCAGGTCGATGCGGTGATCAGCTGGTACGGCAGCCCGCAGCGCGCCAGCGCCATCTCGATGGCCGCCGACCCGGAGCCCTGGCTGCCGAACAGCGTGCACGTCGTCGACCGGGTCATGGCAGGCGCGCCAGTTCGGCGTCGCACCAGGCGCGCTCGTCGGCGCCGAGCGTGGCGGCGAGGGCACGCGCCCGCGTGGCGGCCGCCATGCCCTCCTCGATCGTGGCGGCGTCGCGGGTGGCGGCGGCGTGGCTGGCACGCGCGAGCAGGGCCTCGCCGAAAAAGCGTTCGAAGGCGGGCGCATCGTGCTCGGCGCACAGCGCCAGGCAGGCGCGTGCGCTGGCGGCGGCGCCGGGCGCGTCAGCGGCCGCGAGCCGGCAGCTGCCGAGCCGGTGGTGGGCGCGCTCGACCTCGGTCCAGCCGCCGGCGCGCGACCAGTAGCTCAATCCGGCGGCCGCGGCCTCCAGCATCGCGGCGGTCTCGTCGGCGCTGCGCGAGGCACGTTCCTCGAGCGCGGCGGCGAGGTTGTTGCCGGTCACCGCGAGTGCGCGCAGCGCCGGCGAGCCGTCGGGCAAGCCGGGTGCGGCATCGGCGAGCGCCCGGCGCCAGTGGGCGATCGCCGTCGGCCAGTCGTCGCGGCCGGCCGCGATACCCGCGACCACGGCGCGCGCGGCGATCGCGGCGTCCGAGGCCAGGCCCTGCAAGGCATTCGGGTCACCCGCGGCCAGGCGCAGCGCGGCGCCTTGGCGCTGCAGTGCGGCCTCGGCGGCGGCCCGATCGACAGCGGCTTCGGTCGGCAGTGCCTGCAGCCGGCGTGAGAGCGCATCGAGCGTGGCCAGGCCGTCGTGCCACCGGCCGAGATGCTCGCCGTGCACGTGCACGATGAGCGCGGCAAGCCGCTCCGCCTGCGCGGCGTGCGTCACCGCAGCCACGGCCTGCGGCAGCCGGGAGGCGACCCCCGGGGCGTCATCGGCGTGCTCGTTCCAGGCGCGGCCGAGAAAACGATCGAAGTCGGTGTCGTCGTTCATCGGTGCTCAGCGTCGCTGGGGGGTTGCGCGTTGGGGGACGCGGCACGGGCGGTGGTGGCCTGCAGCGCCGCGCGGCGCGCCAGGCTCGCGGCCGGCCAGTGGTGTTCACGTTCGTAGAACTCGGCCACCGTCGGCGTGCCGGCGGGCAGCGTGACCCACGGCAGCTTGCTGTCGGTGAAGATGTGGATGTCGGGCGGCAGCCGCTCGGGCGCGTCCAGCGTGCCGACGCGCACGAAGGCGGCCGCGGTGCCGGCCCCGGCATAGTGGCTCCAGACGGCGACACGGCACTCCGGGCAGCGCACGATCTGTTGACCGCGGCCGCTGGCCGACGGCGTGTGCACGGTCTCCGGCGTGGCGCCGAGCCGTTCGATGCGATCGGTCTCGATCAGCGCGTTGAGCGCAAACGCCGAGCCCGATTCGCGCTGGCACCAACGGCAGTGGCAGCAATGCACGAACATCGGCGGCGCGTGCAGCCGGTAGCGCACACGGCGGCAGCTGCAGCCGCCGTCGAGCGGGGCGGCATCGTCGTGCTCGACGTCGGCGATCGGATCGGTCATCGGCAGGCTCCAGCGTCGGTTGCTGCAGCGCCCGGCGTGGCGTTCAGCGCCCGCGCAGGAACAGCGCGTCGAGTTCCTTCAGCGTCACCTGCCGCCAGGTCGGCCGGCCATGGTTGCAGGTGTCGGCGCGCTCGGTGGTTTCCATCTGGCGCAGCAGCGCGTTCATCTCGTCGAGTGTGAGCCGCCGGTTCGCGCGCACGGCGCCGTGGCAGGCCATCGTCGACAGCAACTCGTGTTCGGCACGCTCGACGACGCGGCTGGCGCCGTGTTCGGCGAGCTCGGCGAGCACCGAACGGGTCAGTTCGGCGAGGTCGGCGTCGGGCAGTGCGGCGGGTCGGCTGCGCACCACCAGCGTGCGCGCCGCGAGCGGCGCGACGTCGAGTCCGAGCGCGTTCAGCGTCGCGGCCTCGGTTTCGGCGGTCGCGAGCTCGGCCGGCGTGGCGGCAAAGCTGACCGGGATCAGCAGCGGCTGCGCGGGCAGGCGTTCACCGGCCCGGCGCGCGGTCTTGAGGCGTTCGTAGACGATGCGCTCGTGGGCCGCGTGCATGTCGACGATGACCAGCCCCTGCGCGTTTTCCGCCAGCACGTAGACGCCGCCGAGCTGCGCCACCGCGCGTCCGAGCGGCCAGTCGATGGGCGGCGCGGAGGGGCCGGGCGCGGGCGCAGCGGTGACGACTGCCACGGCGTCGCCGTCGTCCTCGCCGGCGTCCTCGCGAATCGGGCCACCGTTCCAGCGCGGCGTCGGCTCGCGCAGCGTCGGCGTCCACGCGAGCGGGGCGGTCGACGCCGCGCGCGCCAGCCACGCGGGCGGCGCCAAGGCCCTCGTGAAAGGCGTTGCCGCCGGAGCGGCAGGGCGGTCGTCGGCGCGGGTCGGCGCCAGTGCCTGCTCGACCGCCCGCTGCACGGCCTGGTGCACCGCGCGGCCGTCGCGGAAGCGCACCTCGATCTTGGTCGGGTGCACGTTGACGTCGACCGCGTCCGGCTCGACCCGCAGGAACAGCACCCAGCTCGGCTGCCGGCTGCCGTGCAGCTGATCCTCGTAGGCGGCGCGCAGCGCGTGCGCGACCAGCCGGTCGCGCACGAAGCGACCGTTGACGAACAGGTACTGCTGGTCGGCGCGCGCACGTGCGGCCTCGGGTGTGCCGATGCGGCCTTCCAGCGCCAGCGGGCCGAGCGCCGTCTGCAGGGGCCGGCTGGCGGCGACGAAGTCGGCGCCGAGCACGTCGGCCAGGCGCTGGGCCGCTGTCGCCGCGCGCCACTGGGCGACCAGCCGGCCGCCGTGCCAGACGGCGAATCCGACGTCGGGCCGCGCCAGCGCGTGGCGGCGCACGGCCTCGAGGGCGTGGGCGAACTCGGTGGCGTCGGTCTTCAGGAACTTGCGCCGTGCCGGCGTGTCGTGGAACAGCGCCTGCACGTCGACCGTCGTGCCGCGCGCACGGGCCGCCGGCTGCAGTTCGCCGGTCCGGCCGTCGAGCCGGTGCGCATGCGGCATGTCGGCGGTGCGGCTCGTGAGCTCGACCGTTGCCACGCTCGCGATCGCCGCCAGCGCCTCGCCGCGAAAACCCATCGTCGAGACGCGCTCGAGTTCGGCCAGGCTGCCGATCTTGCTGGTCGCGTGGCGCCGCAGCGCCAGCGCAAGTTCATCGGCGGCGATGCCGTGGCCGTCGTCCTCGACCACGATCTGGCGCACGCCGCCGGCGACCAGGCGCACCATCACCTGGCCAGCGCCGGCGTCGAGCGCGTTGTCTAGCAGCTCGCGCACGACCGACGCCGGGCGCTCGACCACCTCGCCGGCGGCGATCTGGCTGATCAGCGCGTCGGGCAGTTCGCGGATCGGCCGGCGGGGGGGCGTCAAAAACGGCATGGAGGGCATTCTAGGCAGCTGTCTCTACGGCAAAATCCAACACCCGGCGCCCTGTCAGACCGGACAGTTGGCACCATCGGGGAAATGCCCGACGATGTCGGGTTCATGGGATGGCTTTGTCGGAGCGATGACGGCTTTTTTTGGCGACCTGGTGATGCGCACGGACCAGGCACGGCGAGATTTCGAAACCCACCCGGTGGTGATGGACGCGGTGGCGCACGGCATGTCGTTGCAGCGCTACCGCGCGCTGCTGCTCGAGCTGTACCACGTGGTATGGCATTTCAATCCGGTCAGCGCGGCGGCGGCCAGCCGGCTCGACGACCGGTTCGCGCCGGTGCGTTACTTTTTGTACGAGCACATGCACGAGGAATCAGGCCATGAGGCCTGGGTGCGCGACGACCTCGAGGCGATCGGTGTGGCGGCGGCGCAGACCGGCGTGCACCGCCCCGGCGTGCACACGCTGTCCCTCAACGGCTACAACTACTGGACTGCCGACCGGCGCCATCCCTGCGGCGTGCTCGGCATGCTGTACGCGCTGGAGGTCATCGCGTCGGTCTACGGCGGCAGCTTCGCCGACGCGATGCGCGAGAAGCTGCTGCTCGACGGCGAGCGCGGCGTGTCGTTCATCGGCTCGCACGCGACGCTGGACGCCCGGCACATGGCCGAGTTGCGCCAGGTGCTCAACACGATCGACGACACGGCGGCGCGCGACGCGGTGGCCGAGGCCGTGGTGGTGAACTTCCACCACTTCACGCGCATCGTCGAAGCGGCATGAACGCGCCCCACGGCTCCGGCCTGTCGCTGCTGCTGGGGCGGCCGTACCGCACGATCCGCCTCGAGTGGAGCTCGGAGCTGCGCATGTTGCGCGTGCGCACCTGCGTGCGGCCGATCCAGTGCTACAGCCTGGCCGCGATGGCCGAGCTGCAGCAGATGCTCAACGACATCAGCGCCAACCCCGGCCTCGTGCGCCACTTCGTGATGACGTCCGACGTGCCCGGCGTGTTCAATTTCGGCGGCGACCTGGCGCTGTTCGTGCTGCTCGCGCGCGCGGGCGACGTCGACTCGCTGAAGCTCTACGGGCGCCGCTGTGTCGACTTGATCTGGTGGATGGAAAACGCCGCCCAGCTCGGCGTGCACACGACCGTGATGGTGCAGGGCGACACGCTGGGCGGCGGCCTGGAGTCGGTGCTGCCCTTCCACAAGGTGATCTTCGAACGCAGCGCGCAGGGCGGTTTCCCGGAGGTGCTGTTCAACCTCTTCCCGGGCATGGGAGCATGGGATTTCACGATCCGCAAGGCCGGCTTCCAGATCGCCAACGAGATGATCCTGTCAGGTCGCCTGTACAGCGCCGACGCGCTGCAGCGCGCGGGCTTGGTCGATGTGGTGGTGCCGGACGGCGCCGGCGACGCTGCGATCGACAGCGTCGTGCGCACGGTCGACCCGCGCCACCGCGGCACGCTCGCGGCGCTGCAGGCGCAGCGCCTGGCCGCGCCGGTGCATTACGAATCGCTGCAGGCGATCGTCTCGCTCTGGGCCGACGCGGCCCTGCAGCTGACCGACCGCGACCTGCGGCTGATGGAGCGCCTGGCGCGGGCCCAGGCGCGCAAGGCCGGTGGTGCCGACGAGGGAGCGGTCGAGGAGATCAAGCGGCTCGAGCGCGAGACCGCGCGCACCGAGGTCGAGACCGGCACCGGCATCACGGCCTGGGGCGGCCTGCAGTAGCCTGCTTCGTCGCGCGACCGACGCGCGGCGCCTTCAGAGCCAGCGCGCCAACAGCTCCCGCAGCTGGTCGCGGCTGTAGGGTTTGGCGAGGTGCCCGTCCATGCCGACCGCGATCGATTGCGCCGCGTCCTCGTCGAAGGCATTCGCGGTCAGCGCGACGATGGGCACCCGCGGCAGCCGCAGGCGCGCTTCACGCTCGCGCAGCGCCTGGGTCGCCGCGTAGCCGTCCATCACCGGCATCTGGATGTCCATCAGCACCAGATCCACCGAGTGGTCGGCGAGCAGCTCGACCCCCGCCAGTCCGTCCTCCGCCTCGAGCACCGACAGCCCGAAGCTGCGCAGCATTTCGGCACCGATCATCCGGTTGACCTGGTTGTCCTCGACCAGCAGCACGGTGCCATTGAGCGGGTCGAGTGCACTCGTCAGGTCGCCCAGGCGCGAGTCGGGCAGCGCCACCGGGGTCCAGTCGGGAACGGGCTGCAGGTCGAGCTCGAACCAGAAGGCCGACCCGCGCCCGACTTCGCTGACGACCCGGATCTGGCCACCCATCGCCTGCACGATGCGCTGGCTGATCGCCAGCCCGAGCCCGGTGCCTCCGCGCAACCGGCGCTGCGAGCCATCGACCTGGTAGAAGGGCTGGAACATGGTGGCCAGGCCTTCGGGCGGGATGCCGATGCCGGTGTCGCGCACCTCGAAGCGCACGCGGGCCAGCTCCGCCTCGCCCGGCCGCCGGAACGCGCGCAGCCGCACACCCCCGCGTTCGGTGAACTTGACCGCGTTGCCGACCAGATTCAGCAGCACCTGCTTGAGCCGCTGGCCGTCGAGCAGTACCCCGTCGGGCACGGCTTCGCCGATATCGAGCTCGACCAGCAGGTCGCGCCGGACGGCATTCGCCCGGAACAAGCCGGCGGCCGACTCGAGCACCGCGTGCAGAGAGGTCGGAGTCGGCGAGAGCACCAGCTTGCCGGCCTCGATCTTCGAGTGGTCGAGCACGTCGTTGAGGATGTCCATCAAGGACTCGCCCGACGCCGCGGCCGTGCGCACCAGCCGGCGCTGGCGGCGGTCGAGTTCGGACTGGCGCAACAGCTCGAGCGCGCCCAGCACCCCGTTCATCGGCGTGCGGATCTCGTGGCTCATCGTCGCCAGGAACTGCGACTTGGCAACGCTCGCCGCGTCGGCCTGTTCCTTGGCACGCTGCAGCGACTCGTTCGCGGCGTCGGCCTCGAGGCTGTGGCGGATCGAGCGCTCGGTGAGCTGGCGCACCTCGCGCACCGCGCGCGTCATCGTGAGGCCGAAAATCGCCGCCAGCGCGGCCAGCGGGTAAGAGCGGGCGAGCGGGTCAAACAGGCACACCAACGAGAGCGCACCGAGCTGCATGCCGACCAGCAGCACGAACGACCGGCCCGCCATCGACATGAAGAACGCCGCGCTCGCGACCGAGCCGCAGACGATACCGATGTAGAGCTCGGCCCACGGTGCGCCCAGCAAGGGGTAGATGTCGACCGTGGCAATGACCCACATCAGCCCGACCGCCAGCGCGTTGGCCTCCAGCTCGTGCACGGCGCGCCGCATCTGCGCGTCGTTCATCGTGTGCGCGTCCGGGAACCGGCTGTGCAGGGTCCAGCGCCAGACGGCCACCGCGATCCCGATCGCCGCGGTCACCGACGCACTCGCGATCCGGCCGTATTCGAGGCCCAGGCCGCCGAGGACCAGCACCGCGACCATCAGCAATGGCACCGTTCGCGCCGCGTTGCGCAGCGCCACGTCGAGCAATTCGCGCTGCAGCGCGGTGTCGATGGAGACGGGGTCCGTCATTCGGACCGCAGGATAACCGCCCGCTGCCGCGCGCACCGTGTGGCGTCGTCCCGCTGCGACGCTTGGCCGCACGCCACGTGAGCGAGCTCCTCTAGCCGCCCACGCGCGCGGCTGCCGGCGCGGGCCCGGCGGCTAGGCTGGCCGGTTGCGCGACAACGGCGGGTTCTGCGCGAAATAGCGCCGGATGCCCGCGGCGAGCGCGGCCACCAGCTTGGCCTGGTGGTCGGTGTCGCGCAGCAGGGCTTCTTCCTGCGGGTTGGAGATGAACGCCGTCTCGACCAGGATGCTGGGAATGTTCGGCGCCTTCAGCACCGCGAATCCGGCCTGCTCGACCTGCGCCTTGTGCAGCCGGCCGACGCGGCCGATGCGCTCGAGCACCTCGCGCCCGAGCGCCAGACTGTCCTTGATCTGCGCGTGGGTGCTCATGTCGAGCATCGCGCGCAGCACCTCGCGGTCGGCGACCGACGCGTTGACCCCGCCGACCATGTCGGCCGCGTTCTCGCGCTTCGCCATCCAGCGTGCGGCCGCGCTGGTGGCGCCGCCCGTGGACAGCGCGAACACGCTGGCGCCGCGCGCTTCCGGCCGCACGAACGCATCGGCGTGCAGCGAGACGAACAGGTCGGCGCCGACGCGGTGCGCCTTGTGCACCCGGTCGTACAGCGGGACGAAGAAGTCGGCGTCGCGCGTCAGCATCGCGCGCATGCCGGGCACCGCGTTGAGCCGTTCGCGCAGCTGGTGTGCGATCGCCAGCACCACGTCCTTCTCCTTCAGCCCGCTCGGACCGATGGCGCCCGGGTCTTCGCCGCCGTGGCCCGGGTCGATCGCGACGACGATCAGCCGGTCGAAACGCGCGCGCTGCTCGGCCGTCACCGGCGCCGGAGGGCGCGGCGTCTGCATGGGCGACGACGTCTGGGGCGGCGCGGGGGAAGCACCGGGCAATGCCGGTTGGTCGACGCGGGCGATCAATTCGCCCAGGGCGTCCTCTACCGCCTGCGCGGCGGCGCGGTCGGCGCCGACCTTCTCGCGGATCAGTGCCAGCAGCGGATCGGGCTCGACCGTCGGGTAGAGGTCGAACACCAGCCGGTGCCGGTATGCCGCCACCGGCGCGAGCGTGAACTGCTGCGGCAGGATGGTCTGCTTGAGGTCGAGCACCAGCCGCACGGTGTCGGGCAGGAACTGACCGACCCGCACGCTGGCGATGTACGGGTCGCCGGGCACGATCTTGCCGACGAGATCCCGCAGCGCCGCGTCCAGCGCCACGCCACGCAGGTCTATCACCAGCCGCGGCGGATCGGCGACCATGAAGTGCTGGGCCGCCAGCGCCGTGTCGGATTCGAGGGTCAGCCGGGTGTAGTCCTGCGCCGGCCAGACGCGCACGCCGACCACGCTGGCGCCCCAGGCGCGCAGCGGCGCCAGCAGCGCGGCCAGGGCGCCGGCCAGCGCGGCGCCGAGGATCAGCGCGCGCCGGCGCGGCCCCGGGGCGCTCACGCCAGCAACTCCTCGCCACGTGCGCTCAGCGCATCGGCGGTGACGTGGCGCGCGCCGTCGTCCTGCGGATCGATGCTCAGCCGCAGGTCGGCCGGCGGCAACTGGCCGGCCGCGTTCTCCGGCCACTCGACCAGCTTCAGACCGGCAGCGGCGAAGACGTCGCGCAGGCCGGCGTCGACCCACTCGTGCGCGTCGTCGAAGCGGTAGCAGTCCAGGTGCGCGATCGCCAGCCCCTCGGCCTCGTAGGGTTCGAGCACCGCGTAGCTCGGACTCTTGATGCGGCCGCTGACGCCGAGCGCGCGCAGCAGGTGGCGCACGAAGGTCGTCTTGCCCGCGCCGAGCGGGCCGTGCAGTTCGATGATCGCGTCGCGCAGCGCAGGCCGCGTCGCGAGCGAGCGCGCGCAGGCGGCGCACTGCTGCTCGTCGAGCCAGTGAAAGGTGCGGGTTCTTAGAATCGCTTCATGCAACAGCGGAATCACTTCGACGGGCAGCGGCTGCTGGAGCAACTGCAGGAGTGGGCGCAGGACGCCGGATTCTCCCAGATCGGAGTTGCCGACGTCGACCTCGCCAGTGCCGAGCCCGGACTGCAGGCCTGGCTGGACGCCGGCTGGCACGGTTCGATGGCCTACATGGCGGCCCACGGCATGACGCGCGCGCGCCCGGCGGTGTTGCGGCCGGGCACGCTGCGCGTGATCACCGCGCGCATGGACTACCTGCCGCGCCACGCCGCGCCCGACTGGGCCGCGCACGAGCAGCAGCGCCTGACCGATCCGCAGCAGGCGGTGGTGTCGATCTACGCCCGTGGGCGGGACTATCACAAGGTGCTGCGCCAGCGGCTGCAGCGTGTGGTCGACCGCCTCGCCGACGTGGTGGGGCCGCTCGGGCATCGGGTGTTCACCGATTCGGCGCCGGTGCTCGAGGTCGAGCTGGCGGCGCGCAGCGGCATCGGCTGGCGCGGCAAACACACGCTGGCACTGCGGAGGGATGCGGGGTCGATGTTCTTCCTCGGCGAGATCTTCGTCGACCTCGCACTGCCGGTCACGCCGCCGGTCAGCGCCCATTGCGGCAGCTGCCGCGCCTGCCTTGACGTCTGCCCGACGCAGGCGATCGTCGCGCCGTACCGGCTCGACGCGCGGCGCTGCATCTCGTACCTGACGATCGAGCACGCGGGGCCGATTCCGACCGCGCTGCGCGCGGCGATCGGCAACCGCATCCTCGGCTGCGATGACTGCCAGCTCGCCTGCCCCTGGAACAAGTACGCGCAGCGCAGCACGCTGCCGGACTTCGACCCGCGCCAGGGTCTGGCGGGCGCCTCGCTGCTGGCGCTGTGGCGCTGGACCGAAGCGGAGTTCGGAACGCGCCTCGAAGGCAGCGCGATCCGCCGCATCGGCTGGCAGCGCTGGCGGCGCAACCTCGCGGTGGCGCTCGGCAACGCGTGGCGCAGCACGCGCGACGCGGCGCTGCCGGCGGCGCTGCTGGCGGCGCGCGGCGGCGGCGATGCGCTCGTGCGTGAGCACATCGACTGGGCGCTCGAGGAGCATTGACGCCGCCGCGCCGCGCGGCTCAGAGCCGCGCCTGCAGGGCCTGCAGCGCCATCAGTGCCAGCGGCAGGCTCAACATGCCGAGCACGGTCGACACCGTGACCAGGCCGGCGACGTAGGCGCCGCGGCCGCCCATGCGCACCGCCAGCACGTAGGCGCTGGACGCGGTGGGCAGGGAGGCGAACACGACGAGCACGGTCTGCTGCAGCGGCGACAGCCCCAGCCCGAAAGCCAGCGCCAACGCCACCACGGGCAACAACGCGTGCCGGATCGCCAGCAGCGCCGCGGCCAGCCCCGGCCCGTCGCGCAGCGCCCCGAGCCGCAGCCCGGCGCCGACCGCCATCAAGCCGAGCGGCAGCGCTGCCGCGCCGATGCGGTTGAGCGTGAACGACGCCAGCTCCGGCAGGCGCAGGCCGACGAGGTTGCACGCCAGCCCGGCGACGGTGGCGACGATCAGCGGGTTGCGCAGCAGTTCGCGCCCGTAGCCGTGGCCGCCATGGCGCGCCAGCGGCCAGACCGCGGCGACGTTGCACAGCGGCACCACGAGCGACATCACGAGCGCGATCGACGCCAGGCCGGGCATGCCGGCCATGCGCTCGACGACCGCCAGCGCGACGTAGGAATTGAAGCGGAACGCGACCTGCGCGCCGGAGGCGTGCAGCGCGAGGTCGACGCCGCGCCCGCGCCGCAGCGCGTAGGCCGCGCCGATGCCGGCCAGCGTGACCCCGAGCCCGGCGACCGCGAGCGGCAGCGCTTCGCTGGGCTGCAGCGGGTTGCGCACGATGGCGCTGAACAGCAGCGCCGGGAACAGCAGGTAGTACACGAGCCGCTCGGCGCCGTCCCAGACCGGGCGGTTCAGCGGCGTGTAGCGGCAGACGACGAAGCCGATGACGATGAGCAGGAAGTCCGGCAGCAGCACGAAGGCCTGGGGCATCACGCGAGTGTGCCAGTGCCGCCAGGACCGGCCGCTTACCATCGGCGTGCCGCGTGCTCAGAGCCTGATCGAGACCCCTCTTGCCGACCCGCAAAGCGTCGCCACCGTCACCGTCCCCCGCCAGCGGCGCCGCGCCCGGTGTCGCCACCGAACCGGCGTCGAACGCGGACGATGCGGCGATGCATGCGGACGACGCGGCGCTGCTGCACCGCTTCGTCGACGCGCTGTGGATCGAAGACGGGTTGTCGAACTTGACGCTGGCCGCCTACCGGCGCGACCTCGCGCTGTACGCCGAATGGCTGCAGCGCGACGCCGGCGGCCGCCGCCTGCTGCAGGCGCGTGAGTCCGACCTGCTGGCCTATGTCGCGGCACGCCACGCCGGCAGCCGCGCCAGCAGTGCGAACCGTCGCCTGAGCGTCTTCAAGCGCTTCTACCGCTGGGCGCTGCGCGAACACCTGGTCGAGGCCGACCCGACGCTGCGCGTGCTCGCCGCGCGCCAGCCGATGCGGGTGCCGAAGACCTTGTCGGAGGCGCAGGTGGAAGCCCTGCTCGCCGCGCCCGACACGGCGACGCCGCTCGGGCTGCGCGACCGCGCGATGCTGGAGCTGATGTACGCCAGCGGCCTGCGCGTGAGCGAACTGGTCGGGCTG
The DNA here is from genome assembly GCA_040007675.1 of Rubrivivax sp. Classification (GTDB taxonomy): domain Bacteria; phylum Pseudomonadota; class Gammaproteobacteria; order Burkholderiales; family Burkholderiaceae_C; genus Rubrivivax. Next base: position 13,437 of record JBDTUO010000005.1, on the reverse strand, counting down.
CGCACGGTGCAGGTGGGCCTGGCCGAGGGCGTGCTGCGCGTCACCGGCAAGGGCTCGAAGGAACGCCTGGTGCCGTTCGGCGTCGAAGCGCGCGACTGGATCGAACGTTATCTGCGCGATGCGCGCGGCCCGATCCTGCATGGGCAGGCGAGCGACGCGCTGTTCGTCACCGCGCGCGGCGGCGCGATGACGCGCCAGCGTTTCTGGGGCGTCGTCAAGCTGCAGGCGCGCGCGGGCGGCGTGCACGTGCCGCTGTCGCCGCACACGCTGCGGCACGCGTTCGCCACCCACTTGCTGAACCACGGCGCCGACCTGCGCGCGGTGCAGATGCTGCTCGGCCACGCGGACATCTCGACGACGACGATCTACACCCACGTCGCGCGGGAACGGCTGCGCCAGTTGCACGCGCAGCACCACCCGCGCGGCTGACGATCACGGCGGGCCTGCGCTCACCGCCCGCGCATGTGCGCCGGCGTCTCGAGTCGCCTGGCCAGCAACGACAGCGTCAGCGTCAGCACCAGGTACAGCGCCGAGATCAGCAGGTACGGTTCCCAGTAGCGCGAGTAGGCCCCGGCCACCGTGCGCGCTGCCAGCGCCAGCTCGGCCAGGCCGATAGCCGACACCAGCGACGAGTCCTTGATCAGCGTCACTCCTTCGTTGACGAGCGCCGGCACCATGCGCCGGAAGGCCTGCGGCAGGATGATGTGCTGCATCGCCTGCGCATGCGTCAAGCCGACGCTGTAGGCGGCCTGCGTCTGCCCGACGTGGATGCTCTGGATGCCGGCGCGGAAGATCTCGCTGATGTAGGCGCCGGCGTTCAGGCTCAGCGCGACGCAGCCGGACAGGAAGGCGCCGTGCTCCTGCCGGAACAGCCGTGCCGCGTCACCCGCCAGCAGCAGCCCATGGTCCGGGTGCACCAGCGTGGGCATCAGTGCAAAGTGCACCAGCAGGATCTGCACGAACAGCGGCGTGCCGCGGAAGAACGTGACGTAGGCGGTGGTCAGACCGCGCGCGACGCGCAGCGCGAACCTGAGCAGGGTCGAACGGGGCCGCGGCGCGTCGGCCGAGCTGCTGACGAGGCCGAAGCCGACGCCGAGCACGAGGCCGACGCCGATCGCCACCAGCGTCAGCTGCACCGTGATCCACAGCCCGCGCGCGAACAGCGGTCCGTAGCCGGCCAGGATCTCCCACCGCAGGTCCACGACGCCGGTCTCGCGGTGCGTGGGCGGCGTTCGCCGGCGTTACTTCGGCGCCTTCGGCGCCGCCGCGGGGGCGCCGAAGTACTTGGCGTAGATCGTCTCGTAGGTGCCGTCGGCCTGGATCGCCTTCAGCCCGTCGTTGATCTTGCCGAGCAACTCCGTGTTGCCCTTCTTGACCGCGATCCCGTAGCGCTCGCGCGCAAAGCCACGGTCGCTCACGGTCCTGAACTGGCCGCCGGGGTTGTTGGCCACGTGGTGCGTGACGACGCCGTTGTCGGCCACGACGGCGTCGACGCCCCCGTTGTCGAGTTCCTGCAGCGCCAGCGGCGTCGACTCGAAACGGCGGATGTTCGGGTTCGTCTTGCCCAGCAGCTTCGACACCGCCTCGTCGCCGGTGGTGCCGGTCTGCACGCCGACCTTGAGCGACTCGAGGTCGGCGAAGCTCTCGACCTTGCTGGCGTGGCGCACCGCGATCAGCTGCGCGGCGTCGAAGTAGGGCTGGCTGAAGTCCATCGACTGCCGGCGCTCGTCGGTGATCGTGATCGCCGAGACGAGCAGGTCGCGATCCCCCTGGCCCAGCGCGTTGAAGATGCCTTCCCACGGGGTGTTGACGAACTTGACCTGGAAGCCGGCCCGGGCAGCGACCGCCTGCACCACCTCGATGTCGAAGCCGACGATCTCGCCGCTCGGGTTCTGGCTCTCGAACGGCGCGTAGGCGGCGTCGGTGCCGACCGTGTAAGTCGCGACCGAAGGCGCCGCGGCGGCGGCGGAGGCGGTCGGCGCCGGTGCCGGCACGGCGTCGTGCTTGCCGCACGCGCCGAGCAGGGCGCCCAGCGTGAGCAGGACAGCGGCGTGCCACAGGACGCGGCGGACAGACGGGCTCGTCATCGGCGGATTCGGGGTCGAAGAACAGAAGGGAAGGCCGCGGCGCATGGGCGCGTGGGCACATCACCGCGGCCGTTGCGAGTGTACGCGTGGGGTTGCGCGCTCAGCGCGCGCCCAGCGCCGCCAGTTCGGCGGCGCTGAAGCCGGCTGCCGCGCGCGCTTCGAGATTGAACGGCGGCCTCGGGCGTGGCGCGCCATGCCGTTCGGCCAGCAGCGCGTAGTGCGCGAGCGGGTCGAGGTGATCGCGCTCGCACAGCCAGCGGTACCAGCGGTTGCCGATGGCGACGTGGCCGACCTCGTCGCGCAGGATGATGCCGAGGATCTCGACCGCGCGCAGGTCGCCCGCGCGGGCGAAGCGCGCCTGCATCGGCGGCGTGGCATCCAGCCCGCGCGCCTCTAGCGTGCGCGGCACCAGCGCCATGCGCGCGAGCACGTCCCCGGCGGTGCGCTCGGTCATCGCCCACAGGCCGTCGTGGGCATCGAAGTCGCCATACGCGTGGCCGAGCGTGCCCAGATGCGCCTGCAGCAGCGTGAAGTGCGTCGCCTCCTCGAGCGCCACCTGACACCAGTCGCGGTAGTACGCGAGCGGCAGGCCGCCGAAGCGCCAGAGGGCGTCGAGCGCCAGGTTGATCGCGTTGAACTCGATGTGCGCCACCGCGTGCAGCAGCGCAGCCCGTCCGGCGGCGGTGTGCGGGCTGCGCCGGGGCAGCGCGGCGGGCTCGACGAGCCGCGGGCGCGCCGGTCGTCCGGGCAGCGGCGCCGGCGCATCCGCCGGCGTGAGCACAGCGTCGGGCGCGACCTCGAACGGCGCCGCCGCCAGGGCCGCCACGGCAGCCAGCTTGGCCGCCGGATCCGACCGCGCCAGGGCATGCAGGGCCTGCCGTCGTAGCTCCATCTCTAGAATCATAGGCGTCTGGCCCGCCGGCGAGATGGTCGACTCGGGCCGTCGGCCCGCCGGCGAACCGCGCCTGCAGGAGGGTCCATGGCGATCTACCAGATCGAAGAGCACCAACCGCACATCGCGCCCGACGCCTGGGTCGCGGGCAGCGCGAGCGTGATCGGCCGCGTGCGCATCGGCGCCCGGGCCAGCGTGTGGTACGGCGCAGTGCTGCGCGGCGACAACGACCTCATCAGCCTCGGCGCCGGCAGCAACGTGCAGGACGGCAGCGTGCTGCACACCGACAGCGGTATCGCGCTCGACATCGGCGAGGGCGTGACGATCGGCCACCAGGTGATGCTGCACGGGTGCACGGTGGGCGCCGGATCGCTGATCGGCATCCAGAGCGTGGTGCTGAACGGCGCGCGCATCGGCAGCCACTGCCTGATCGGCGCGAAGTCGCTGGTCACGGAGGGCAAGGAGTTTCCGGACGGCGCCATGATCCTCGGCAGTCCGGCCAAGGTCGTGCGCATGCTGACGGCCGAGCAGATCGAGTCGCTGCGCTGGAGCGCGGCGCACTATGTCGAGCAGGCGATGCGCCACCGGCGCGCGCAGCGCATCGACTGAGCCCAGCGGGCATGGCAGCCGAGCTGCACAAGTTCCTGTTCGAGGGCCTGCCGGTGCGCGGCATGCTCGTGCAGATGGATGCGCCGTGGCAGGAACTGCTGGCACGCCGGTCAGCGCGCGAGCCCTGGACCGATGAGGTTGTGTCGCTCGTCGGTCAGCTGTGCGCCGCCGGGCTGCTGATGCACTCGAACATCAAGTTCGCCGGTGCGCTCGTGCTGCAGATCTCCGGCGACGGCCCGGTCAAGCTCGCCGTCGCCGAGGTGCAGCCCAACCTGAGCTTTCGCGCCACGGCCAGCGTCGTCGGCGACGTGCCGCCTGGCGCGTCGCTCGAGTCGATGGTCAACGTGCGCGGCCAGGGCCGCTGTGCGATCACGCTCGACCCGCACCAGCGCGCGCCGGGTCAGCAGCCCTACCAGGGCGTCGTCGCGCTGGACGGCGATCAGGGCGAGCCCTTGCAGCGGCTGTCGCAGGTGCTCGAACACTACATGCTGCAGTCCGAGCAGCTCGACACGCGGCTGGTGCTGGCGGCGGACCGCACGCGCGCGGCCGGCCTGCTGATCCAGCGCCTGCCGGCCGAGGGCGAAGGCAAGCTCGGCACCGGCACGCGCGAAGAGGCGATCGGGCGCAGCGAGGACTTCAACCGCATCGCCCACCTGGCAGCGACGCTGCGCGCCGACGAGTTGCTGACGCTGGACGCCGACGCGGTGCTGCGCCGCCTGTTCTGGGAGGAGGGCGTGCGGCGCTTCGAGCCGCGGGTGCCGCGCTTCGTCTGCCGCTGCTCGCGCGAGCGCGTGCGCTCGATGCTGCGCGGGCTGGGGCGCGACGAGAGCGATTCGCTGATCGCCGAACGCGGCGAGGTGGAGGTCGCGTGCGAGTTCTGCGGCCAGATGTACCGCTTCGACGCCGTCGATGTCGGTGAGATGTTCACGCCGCCGGGCCAGCAGCCGCCGGGCTCGAGTGCGCTCAACTGACAACGGACCCGGCGCGATCCACGGATCTGCCTGCTAGAGTGAAGCCGATGACTGTTGCGTCCCCCGTCTTCATCGAGCTGCAGCGCGACGATGCGGCACAGGCGCGCGCCGAACTGATCGCCGGGCTGCAGGCCGCGCGCGCACAGGTGGCGCCGAAGTACTTCTACGACGCGCTCGGCGCGCGCCTGTTCGAGGCCATCACCGAGCTGCCCGAATACACCGCCACGCGCGACGAGGCCGCGATCTTCGCGCGTCACGGCGATGCGATCGCCGCCGCGTGCGGCACCGGGCTGACGCTGGTCGACGTCGGCGCCGGCAACTGCGCGAAGGCGGCGGCCCTGTTTTCGCGCTTGCGGCCGCAGCGCTACGTCGCGGTCGACATCGCGGTGGAGTTCCTGCGCAGCGCGCTGGAGCGGCTGCAGCGCGCGCATCCAGGGCTGCCGATGCTCGGCATCGGCGCCGACCTGACGCGCGGAATCGACTGGCCCGAGGCTGTCGGCGCAGGGCCGCGGCTGCTGTTCTATCCCGGCTCCAGCATCGGCAACTTCGCGCCCGCGCAGGCGCGCACGCTGCTGCAGGGGTGGCGCGCGGCGAGCGAAGGCGGGCCGCTGCTGATCGGGGTCGACCTGCTGAAAGCGCGGGAGCGGCTGGAGGCGGCGTACGACGATGCGGTCGGCGTGACGGCGGCCTTCAACCTCAACCTGCTGTGCCACGTCAACCGCTGGATCGGCGCCGACTTCGACCCCCGTCGATGGGCGCACGAGGCGCGCTTCGATGCGGCCGCGTCGTGCGTGCGCATGTGGCTGGTGGCACGCACCGCGCTCACGGTGCACTGGACGGGCGGCGAGCGTCACTTCGAGGCCGGCGAGCGGATCCACACCGAGGACTCGTACAAGTTCAGCCCCGAAGGCTTCGACGCACTGCTGCGCGAGGCCGGCTACCGCGACCTGCGCCACTGGACCGACGACGCGCGGCGCTTTGCGGTCTTCGTCGCCCGCTGAAGCGCACGCATGGTCGCCCGGGCTGCCGCCGGCACCGCAGGCGGATCGGCGCGCTCGCACTGGCGCTGGGAGGGTGAGCGGCTGCTGCTCGAAGTGCAGGGCCGGCCCGGCGCGCGCCACGATGCCTTCGGCCGGGTGCTGGCCGGCCGGCTGCAGGTGCGCATCGCCGCAGTGCCCGAGCGCGGCCGGGCGACCGGGCGCCTGCTCGAGTTCCTGGCCGCCCAGTTCGACGTGCCAAACGCGGCCGTGACGCTGCGCTACGGCCAGAACAGTCCGCACAAGGGCGTCAGCGTGATGGCGCCGCGCCGGCTGCCTCCGGAGGCCTTCGTCGGTCCGGCCCCCGGTTGAAGGGCACCGCGCTGCGCCTGCCGCGGTGGGCGCGAGGGCGGCGCACCCGCCAGCCCCGGAGCGCCAGGTCAGGGAATTTCACTAGCGCCGCAGCGGCCGGAGGCCGCCGGGCGCAGGCTACAGTGCCCCGTTGTCCATCCCCCCAAGATCAGGAGACATGCCATGCAGCCGCAACACCTCGTCCGCTCGCGTTCGCGCGCCCTTCCGAGCACCCGCCTGCGCGCCGTAGTGGCCGCGATCGCCTTCGGCGGCGCCGCGTGCGCCGCGGGTGCGGCCGACGTGACCCTGAAGGCGTCGCACCAGTTCCCCGGCGGCAAGGGCGATGTGCGCGACGAGATGGTGCAGATGATCGCGCGCGACGTCGCGGCGGCCAACGTCGGGCTCGAGATCAAGGTGTTTCCCGGCTCCAGCCTGGTCAAGGCGCAGGAGCAATGGAAAGCGATGCAGACGGGGCAGATCGACATGTCGGCGTTCCCGCTCGACTATGCGTCGGGCTTCCACCCGCAGTTCGGCGCCACGCTGATGCCGGGCCTCGTGAAGAGCCATGCGCACGCGCGTCGCATCAATGACTCGGAGTTCATGAAGGACATCAAGGGCATCATCGAACGGGGCGGCGCCAAGGTATTGGCCGATGCCTGGCTGGCCGGCGCCTTCGGCTCCAAGGACAAGTGCATCAGGAAGCCCGAGGACGCGAGCGGACTCAAGGTGCGCTCGGCTGGTTCGACCTTCGCCCAGATGTGGGCCGGCGCCGGCGCGTCCATCGTCTCGATCCCGTCGAGCGAGGTCTACAGCGCGCTGCAGCAGGGCGTGGCGCAGGCGACCGACACGTCATCGGGCAGCTTCGTGTCGTTCCGCCTCTACGAGCAGCTCAAGTGCGTGACCGCCCCCGGCGACAACGCGCTGTGGTTCATGTACGAGCCGGTGCTGATCTCCATTAAGGCCTGGGACAAACTGGACGACGCGCAGAAGAAGGCCCTGATGGCGGCGTCGAAAAAGGCCGAGGACTACTTCGAGGCGGAATCCAAGAGCCTCGACACCAAGCTGGTCGACACCTTCAAGAAGAACAACGTCGAGGTCGTGACGCTGACCGACGCCGAGGCGGACGCCTGGCGCGCAGTGGCGCAGAAGACCTCGTACAAGGAGTTCGCCGAGAAGGTGCCGGGTGGCAAGGCGCTGATCGACAAGGCGCTGAGCGTCAAGTGAGCCTGGCGCCGGCCGCCGCACCGCTGCCGGCGGCACCGCTGCCGACAGCACCGCTGCCCGCCTGGGTGGTGGCGGTGCACGCGCTGTCGCGTGCCTTCGGCGTCGCGGCCGCGGGGCTGATCCTGCTGTCGATCGGGGTCATCTGCCAGATGGTGTTCGTGCGCGCGGTGCTGCACCAGTCGTCGATCTGGCAGACCGAGTTCGTCACCTTCGGTCTCGTGGCGGCGACCTTCATCGGCGCGCCGTACATCCTGCTGACACGAGGCCATGTCGCGGTCGACGTGCTGCCGCTGCTGTTGGCCACGCCCGGACGGCGCTTCCTGCACCTGCTCGGCAGCCTGTTCGGCATCGCGTTCTGCGCCGCCTTCCTCTACGCCGCAGTGCCCTGGTGGTGGGAAACCTTCCAGACCGGCCAGACGACACCCTCGATCTGGCGCGCCCGGCTGTGGATTCCGTACCTGTCGGTGCCGGTCGGCCTGGCGCTGCTGTGCCTGCAATGGCTGGCCGATGCCTGGCTGGTGCTGCGGGAGCGCGCGCTGCCGTTCGGCCTCGCGCACGACGATCGCCTCTGAACCCCTGAACCCGGGCCGCCCTCGATGTCGCCGCTGCTGATCGGATTGCTGGTGCTGGTGGTGACGGTGCTCGTGCTCGCGACCGGCATGCCGATCGCGTTCGCCCTCGGCGCCGTGGCGCTGGTGTTCATGCTGTGGTTCGACGGCTGGAACAGCGTGCACTTCATCCCCGAGACGGTGTTCGCGGGGCTGGCGGACTTCACGCTCGTGTCCTTGCCGATGTTCGTCATCATGGGTGCCGCGGTGGCGTCGTCGCGCGCCGGCAGCGACCTGTACGAAGCGCTGGCGCGCTGGCTGCACCGGGTGCCGGGCTCGCTGGTCATCAGCAACATCGGCGCCTGCGCGCTGTTCTCTGCCCTCACGGGCTCGTCGCCTGCCACCTGCGCGGCGATCGGCAAGATGGGCATCCCGGAGATGCGCCGGCGCGGCTACGACGCCGATCTTGCGACCGGCGCCATCGCCGCCGGCGGCACGCTGGGCATCCTGATCCCGCCGTCGATCACGATGATCCTGTACGGCATCGCGTCGGAAACCTCGATCGGCCGGCTGTTCATCGCCGGCATCATCCCCGGGCTGCTGCTGACCGCGCTGTTCATGGCCTGGGCGCTGTTCCTGAGCTGGAAACGCGGCACCAAGCTGATCGACAGCGACCGCATCTACTCAATGAAGGAGAAGCTCGAACTGCTGCCGCGGCTGCTGCCCTTCATCGCCGTCATCGTCGGCGTGGTCTACGCGCTGTACGGCGGCATCGCGACGCCGTCGGAGGCGGCCGGCGTCGGCGCCATGCTGACGCTGCTGATGGTGATCGTGATCTACCGCGTCTGGCGCCCGATGGCGCTGTGGGCGATCCTGCGCGACGGGCTGCGCGAGTCGGGCATGCTGCTGATGATCATCGGCACCTCGATCCTGTTCGGCTACATGATGTCGTCGCTGCAGGTGACGCAGGCGGTGGCGCAGTCGATCGCCGACCTGCAGGTCAACCGCTGGGTGGTGCTGGCGGCGATCAACGCGCTGCTGCTCGTGGCGGGCTGCTTCCTGCCGCCGGCCGCGATCATCCTGATGACGACGCCGATCCTGATGCCGGTGATCCTCTCGGCCGGCTTCGACCCGATCTGGTTCGGCGTCATCCTGACGATCAACATGGAGCTCGGCCTGATCACGCCGCCAGTGGGCCTCAACCTGTTCGTCATCAACGGCATCACGCCCGACATCAAGCTGCCGACCATCCTGCGCGGCGCACTGCCCTTCATGGGCTGCATGGTCGTCGCCATCGTGATCCTGTGCATCTTCCCCGGGCTGGCGACCTGGCTGCCGACCTACCTGATGGGCTGAGGGGCGCCGACGGTGCCCCGGCACCTCAGGTCGGCGGCTATGGCGGCGCGCGGTGTCCGGTGACGAAGTCGTTGCGGCCGCTGCGGTCGACGCCGCGCACCAGCCACAGCGGCCGCTGCGCGAAATCCACCGGCACCCCCGTCTGCCCGTGTGACGGGCGCAACGCGCGTTCGAAGACCGAGGTCGACGGCATGTAGCGCAGCGCGACGCCGGTGCGCCGCTGGGCCGAGCGGTTGGCTTCGGCGCCGTGAATCATGTAGACGTCGTGCAGCGACATCTGGCCCGGCTGCAGTTCGATGTCGGCCGCGGTCGAGGGGTCGAACGCGGTGTCGTCCAGGCGCTGGTTCAGCGTCAGGTCGCTGCGCTCCTCGTGCAGGTGATCGTGCAGCCGCTGCGCCCGGTGCGAGCCGGGAATCACCCGCAGGCAGCCGTTGGCGCGGGTCGACGGCTCGAGCGCGATCCAGACCGTGCAGTTGGCGAGCGGCCGGATCGGCCAGTAGTGCCCGTCCTGGTGCCACGGCGTCTCGTAGCCTTCGGCCGCCGGTTTGCAGAAGACGTGGCAACCCCACAGGATCAGGTTCTCGCCGAGCACGTCGGACACGAGTTCGACGATCTCCGGGTCCTGCGCGAGCGCCAGGAAGTCGGCGCGGCCGCGCACGCCTTCGCCGTTGTCGCCCTCGATGTGTGCCGACACCAGTTTTTCCGGACGCACCCCGGGGTTGTCGCGCAGCAGCGTTTCGAGGGCACCCTGCATCGTCTGGACGCGCGCCGCCGGCAGCTGCCAGCGCGGCATCACCCATCCCTCGGCGTGGTAACGGGCGATCTCGTCGGCGTGCAGGCGGGCCATGGCGGTGTCTTCGGGTGCAACGGGTACAGGAGCGGGTACAGGAGCGGGTACAGGAGCGGGTTCAGGCAGCGGCCTCGAGCCCGTTGCTGAAATGGCAGCGCATCAGCTCGCGTGCCCGTTCCGGGTCGCGCTGCTCGATCGCCACCATCAGCGCGCGGTGCTCGGCCAGCGAATCGGCCAGTCGGCCGCGCCGGAACAGCGAGTGGTGGCGGTTGAGCTTCATCACCTTGCGCAGGTCCGTGACCACCTGCTCGGCCCAGCGGTTGCCGGCGAAGCGCAGCAGCATCAGATGAAAGCGCTCGTTGCTGCCGAAGAACGCGTCGCGCTGGCGCACCTCGCGCTCCAGCCGGGCGTGCTGCGCGACCAGCTCGGCGCGCTGCAGCGCGCTCGCGTGCACCGCCACCTGGGCGGCGGCGTCGCTCTCCAGCAAGCCGAGCAGGTGATACACCTGGGCCACGTCCTCGCGCGACATCTCGGTGACGTAGGCGCCGCGGCGCAGCTTCATCGTCACGAGCCCTTCGGCCGCCAGCACCTTGAGTGCCTCGCGCATCGGCGTGCGGCTGATGCCGTACTCGGCCGCGAGACGCAACTCGTCGATCCAGCTCCCGGGCTCGAGGCGGCGGCTGAAGATCTCCTCGCGCAAGCGATCCGCGACCTGCTCGTACAGGGCGCGGGCAGCCAGCGGCGGGCGGGGCAGGGCGGTGTCGACGGCAGTCACGGCGTGGCGCAGATGGGGCGTCGGGCGGGGACCTCGGACGGCCCGGTGGCACGCCGAGCGGGCATTTGCATTCATAATTATGCCCAACGCGGCGGCCCCGGCAAGCGATGCCGACGCGCGCGCCCCGCAGGAGATCACGCCGATGCCCGCCCCCGTTGAGTTCCCTCCTGTCACGCCCGAGCAGTGGGCGCAGGCTGCCGCCCGTTCGGCGCCCGGCGGGGACCTGGGAGCACTCGACTGGATCACCCCCGAAGGGCTGCGGATCAAACCGCTGTACACCGCGGCCGACCTGCAGGGCCTGGCGCATGCGGACACGCTGCCCGGCTTCGCGCCCTACATCCGCGGGCCGCAGGCGACGATGTATGCGGTGCGGCCATGGACGATCCGCCAGTACGCGGGGTTCTCCACGGCCGAGGAGAGCAACGCCTTCTACCGCCAGGCGCTGGCCGCCGGGGGGCAGGGCGTCAGCGTGGCCTTCGACCTCGCGACGCACCGCGGCTACGACAGCGACCACCCGCGTGTGACGGGCGACGTCGGCAAGGCGGGCGTCGCGATCGACAGCGTGGAGGACATGAAGATCCTGTTCGACGGCATTCCGCTCGACCGGGTCAGTGTCAGCATGACGATGAACGGCGCCGTGCTGCCGGTGCTGGCCGGCTACATCGTCGCGGCCGAAGAGCAGGGCGTGCGGCAGGAGCAGCTGAGCGGGACCATCCAGAACGACATCCTCAAGGAGTTCATGGTCCGCAACACGTACATCTATCCGCCGGCGCCGAGCATGCGGATCATCGGCGACATCATCGAGTACACGGCGCAGCACATGCCGCGCTTCAACTCGATCAGCATCTCCGGCTACCACATGCAGGAAGCGGGCGCGAACCAGGCGCTGGAGCTCGCGTTCACGCTGGCGGACGGCAAGGAGTACGTGAAGACCGCAACCGCCAAGGGGCTGGACGTGGACGACTTCGCGCCGCGGTTGTCGTTCTTCTGGGCGATCGGGATGAACTTCTACCTCGAGGTCGCGAAGATGCGGGCCGCGCGGCTGCTGTGGTGCCGCATCATGCAAGGCTTCGGCGCAACGAATCCCAAGAGCCTGATGCTGCGCACCCACTGCCAGACCAGCGGCTGGTCGCTGACCGAGCAGGACCCGTACAACAACGTCGTGCGAACGACGATCGAGGCGATGGCCGCGGTCTTCGGCGGCACGCAGAGCCTGCACACCAACAGCTTCGACGAGGCGATCGCGCTGCCGACCGCGTTCAGCAGCCGGATCGCGCGCAACACCCAGCTGATCCTGCAGGAGGAAACGCACATCACGAGCGTCGTCGACCCGTGGGCCGGCAGCTACATGATGGAGCGCCTGACGCAGGACATGGCCGATGCCGCATGGACGATCATCGAGGAGGTCGACGCGCTGGGCGGCATGACACGTGCGGTCGACTCCGGCTGGGCCAAGCTCAAGATCGAGGCCAGCGCGGCCGAGAAGCAGGCCCGCATCGACGCCGGCGCCGACGTCATCGTCGGCGTCAACAAGTACCGGCTGGCCACGCATGACCCGGTCGACATCCTCGAGGTCGACAACGTCAAGGTGCGCGACGGCCAGATCACGCGGCTCGCGCAGGTGCGTGCGACGCGCGACGCGGCGCGCGTGCAGGCGGCGCTCACCGCACTCACCGAGGCCGCCCGCAGCGGCCACGGCAACCTGCTCGCGCTGGCCGTCGAGGCGGTCCGCGCGCGCGCCACCGTGGGAGAGGTCAGCGATGCGCTGGAACAGGTCTTCGGCCGCCACCGTGCGGACATCCAGACGGTGACCGGCGTGTACGCCGCTGCGTATGCCGACGGGGCCGACGGGGCCGACGGCGCCGACGAGTGGGCGCGCCTGCAGGCCGACATCGCCGCCTTCGGCGAGGCGCAGGGCCGGCGCCCGCGCGTGCTGATCGCCAAGCTCGGCCAGGACGGGCACGACCGCGGCGCGAAGGTCGTGGCGACTGCGTTCGCCGACCTCGGGTTCGATGTCGACATCGGCCCGCTGTTCCAGACCGCGGAGGAATGTGCGCGCCAGGCGATCGAGAACGACGTGCACGCGGTCGGCGTGTCGACGCTGGCGGCGGGCCACAAGACCCTGGTGCCGGCGATCATCGACGAGCTCCGCCGCCAGGGTGGCGACGGCATCGTCGTCTTCGTCGGCGGCGTCGTGCCGCCGCAGGATTACGCCTTTCTGCGCCATGCTGGCGTCAAGGGCATCTACGGGCCCGGCACGCCGATCCCCGCGAGTGCGCGCGACGTGCTGGCGCAGATCCGCGCCGCGGCCGGCGTGGCCTGATCATCGTCAGCCGGCCGACACTCGAGGACCGGTGACAGCGTCCCTCGCCACGGCCGACGACGAGGCGCTGCGCGCGGCGCTGCTCGGTCCGCCGGGCCCGGCGCAGCGGCGTGCGCTCGCCAAGGCCATCACGCTGCTCGAGTCGACACGCGCCGATCACCGCAGCCGGGCCGACACGCTGCTCGCCGCGCTGCTGCCACACACCGGGCGGTCGTTCCGGCTTGGCATCAGCGGCGTGCCGGGGGTCGGCAAGAGCAGCTTCATCGAGGCGCTGGGGCTGGACCTGCTGCAGCGCGGCCACCGCGTCGCAGTGCTGGCGGTGGACCCGTCGTCCAGCCTGTCCGGCGGCTCGATCCTGGGCGACAAGACCCGCATGGAGCGGCTGTCGGCCGACCCGCGCGCCTATATCCGCCCGAGCCCCGCCAGCGGCACGCTCGGCGGCGTCGCGGACAAGACACGCGAGGCGCTGCTGGTGTGCGAAGCGGCCGGTCACGACCTCGTGATCGTCGAGACGGTCGGCGTCGGCCAGAGCGA
>JBDTUO010000004.1:0-29943 GCA_040007675.1 Rubrivivax sp. | reverse complement strand
TTCCCGCAACCCGCTTTCCAAGGCTCGTTAGCCTTCCGCGCAACACCAGCCGCCACCAGTTCGGTGTATCTGCAGGGAACTTGCCGGAGTCCAGTGCCCGGTCCCATGCAGCCCCTGCGAGTCGACGCACATTCGCGGCGACCACAGGCCGATCTCGCATGCCATCGAGCAGGTCGAAGGCGTCCGCCCGCGTAATGGTCACCGCCTCGCGCTCAGCCAGAGGCGCCAGATCGCGCTCCAGCAGGCGCTTGGCTTCAGCGTAGGTCTTCGGCGACACAGTCCCCGCATAGGCCGCAAGGAACTCCTGAGCTACTTTGGCGACCGTGAGCACACTCCGGTGCGCCTTCGCAGTCTCCGCCTGCCGGCGCTCCCGCCGCTGTGCGGCCGGATCTCCGCCCGCATCGCGCAGAGCCTTCACCCCCTGCCAAGCAGCTAGCGCCGCCGGTAAGCCAAGCGTCGGCCAACGTCCCAGTTTCACTTGACGCATGCGGCCGTCTACGGGCGATCGGTAGCGGTAGATCCACGATTGCCCGCCGGCAGTCGCCTCAAGGCGCAGGCCCGGCGCCTGCCCGACAATGAGATGCTCTCCGGCCTTCAGCGCCCTGGCAGATCGGGGATCGAACATGGAAAACCTACGCAAGTAGTAAGCTACGCTGAATCCTACGCTGAGATCGCAAGCGCACCTGGGCCAGGAAGAGCAAACATGAGTGATTCGCCAGGAGAGCGTTCCTCTTGAGCAGCGGCGAACTCTCGGCCCACACGCCGATGATGGCGCAGTACCTTCGCATCAAGGCGGAGTACCCGGACACGCTGGTGCTGTACCGGATGGGCGATTTCTACGAGCTCTTCTACGACGACGCGCGCAAGGCGCACCGGCTGCTGGACATCACGCTGACGACACGCGGCCAGAGCGCCGGGGCGCCGGTCGTGATGGCCGGCGTGCCGGTGCACGCGCTCGACAACTACCTCGTGCGACTGATCCGGCTCGGCGAATCGGTGGCGATCGCCGAACAGGTCGGCGACGTCGCCACCGCCAAGGGACCGGTCGAACGCAAGGTCGTGCGCGTCGTGACGCCGGGCACCGTGACCGACGGCGCCCTGCTGGCCGACCGCGCCGACACCCTGCTGCTGGCCGCGGTGCGCCGGCGCGAGACCTGGGGCCTGGCCTGGCTCGGGCTGGCCAGCGGTGCGCTCGGCCTCACCGAGTGCGACGCCGCCGAGCTGGCCGGCTGGATCGCGCGGCTGGCGCCGGCCGAGCTGCTGCACGACGGCAGCGGGTTGCCGCCCGCGCTGGCGGCGGCCGCCGGCACGCGCACCGCGCGGCCGAGCTGGCAGTTCGACGCCGAACTCGGTCGCCGCAAGCTCTGCGCGCAGCTGCGCATCGCCACGCTGGCCGGCCACAACGCGCAGGACTGCGGTGTCGCCCACGCGGCGGCGGCCGCGCTGCTGTCCTATGCCGAGCACACCACCGGCGTCGCCGCGGTGAGCGGCGGCGGCGTGCCGCTGGCACATGTGCAGACACTGCAGGTGCTGCGCGCGCAGGCGCTGATCGACCTGCCGCCGGCGACGCACCGCAACCTCGAACTGGTGCAGACGCTGCGCGGCGAGGACGCGCCGACGCTGCTGTCGCTGCTCGACACCTGCCGCACCGGCATGGGCAGCCGTGCGCTGCGCCAGTGGCTGACGCAGCCCGAGCGTGATCGCACGACCGCAAGCGCCCGCCACGATGCGATCGACGCCCTCGGCGCGCACGACCCGGGGCCGTTGCGACACGCGCTCGGCGGCGTCAGCGATGTCGAACGGATCAGCGCACGCATCGCGCTGCGCTCGGTGCGCCCGCGTGACCTCGCCGGCCTGCGCGAAACGCTGGACGCGCTGCCGGCGCTGCGCGCGACGCTGCCCGCGGCGGACGACGCGGCCGCGGCGCCGCTTCCTGCGCTGCTTGTGGCGCTGCGCGCTGCGCTGGCGCCAGACCCGGAGATCGCCGGGCAGTTGCGTGTGCTGGCCGACCCGCCAGCCGTGCTGCTGCGCGACGGCGGCGTCATCGCAACCGGCGTCGACGCCGACCTCGACGAGCTGCGCGGCATCGCCGAGCACGGCGACGAATTCCTGCTGGAGCTCGAGCGGCGCGAACGGGCCCGCACCGGCATCACGAACCTGCGCGTGACCTTCAACAAGGTGCACGGCTTCTACATCGAGATCACGAGTTCGGGTCTCGGCAAGGTGCCGCCCGACTACCAGCGGCGCCAGACGATGAAGAACGCCGAGCGTTTCATCACGCCGGAGCTCAAGGCCTTCGAGGACAAGGCGCTGTCGGCGCAGGAACGCTCGCTGGCGCGCGAGAAGGCGCTGTTCGACGGCCTGCTCGACGCGCTGCAGCCGCAGCTGGGCGTGCTCGGCGCGCTGGCGCGTGCGCTGGCCGCGCTCGACGCGCTGGCGGCGCTGGCCGAACGTGCCGCCACCCTCGGCTGGACCCGCCCCGCCTTCGTTCCCTATCCCTGCATCGAGATCGACGACGGCCGCCACCCTGTCGTCGAGGCGCGGCTGGCCGAGACCGGCGGCGGCGCCTTCATCGCCAACCCGTGCCGGCTGGACGCCAAGACGCGGCTGCAGATCGTCACCGGGCCGAACATGGGCGGCAAGAGCACCTACATGCGCCAGGTCGCGCTGATCGTGCTGCTGGCGTCGATCGGGAGCCACGTGCCGGCGTCGGCGTGCCGGCTCGGGCCGATCGACGCCATCCACACGCGCATCGGCGCCGCCGACGACCTCGCCAACGCGCAGTCGACCTTCATGGTCGAGATGACCGAGGCGGCGGCCATCCTGCACGCTGCCACCGAACACAGCCTGGTGTTGATGGACGAGATCGGGCGCGGCACCAGCACCTTCGACGGGCTGGCGCTGGCCGGTGCGATCGCCAGCCACCTGCACGATCGCAACCGCGCGTTCACGCTGTTCGCGACGCACTATTTCGAGCTGACGCAGTTTCCGCACAAACATGCCGGGGCGCTGAACCTCCACGTCGGCGCGACCGAGTCGCACGGGCGGGGCGGCGACGAGATCGTGTTCCTGCACCAGATCGAGCCGGGCCCGGCGAGCCGCAGCTACGGCGTGCAGGTGGCGCGGCTGGCGGGCATGCCGGCCGGCGTCGTGCGGCAGGCCCGCGCCGCACTGGAGGCGCTGGAGGCGCAGGCGCGCGCCGGGGAGGCGCAGGTCGACCTGTTCGCTGCCGCGCCGCCGCCGGTTGCCGCACCGGCGGCGGACGCGTCAGGCGCGGCAGACGCGCTCGCGGCGCCACTGCGGCGCGCCCTCCGGGCGATCGATCCTGATACCCTCACGCCTCGCGAGGCGCTCGAGGCGCTGTACCGCCTGAAGACGCTGCTGAAGGACGATCCGCCATGACCTACTGCGTGGGCATCAAGCTCGATGCCGGGCTGGTGTTCCTGTCCGACTCGCGCACCAACGCCGGTCTCGACCAGATCAGCACCTTTCGCAAGATGATGATCTACGAAGGTGCGGGCGACCGTTTCATGGTGCTGCTGGCGGCCGGCAACCTGAGCATCAGCCAGAGCGTGCGCGAGGTGCTGCAGGTCGAGAAGCTCGACCGCGGCGGCAAGGACGAAGCGCTGACGATCTGGAACGCGACGTCGATGTTCGACGCCGCGCGTGTGCTCGGCAGCACCGTCCGCCGCGTGTACCAGCAGGACGGCGCGGCGCTCAAGCAGGCCGGCGTCGACTTCAACGTGTCGATGATCTTCGGTGGCCAGATCCGCGGCGAGGCGATGCGCCTGTTCCAGGTCTACTCGGCCGGCAACTTCATCGAGGCCACGCGCGAGACCTGCTACTTCCAGGTCGGCGAGAGCAAGTACGGCAAACCGGTGCTCGACCGCATGATCAAGCCGTCGACACGGCTCAACACGGCCGCCAAGTGTGCGCTCGTCTCGATGGACTCGACGCTCAAGTCCAACCTGTCGGTCGGGCTGCCGCTGGACCTGCTCGTGTATCGCGAGGGCGCGTTCTCAAGCAGCGAACTGGTCTGCATCGACGAGCACAACCCGTACTTCCGCATGATCCACGACACCTGGGGCCAGCGACTGAGAGAGGTCTTCCTGAGCATCGACGATCCGCTCGGTGACACCGAGCCCGAGCACCCGCTGCTGGTCGAGAGCGAGCGCCACGGTCCGATGCGCAAGATCACGCACCCCGGCGAACGCATCATCTGACACCCGTGGACCCGACCCCGCGCACGCTGCTGTTCGCGCACGCCAACGGCTTCCCGGCCGGCAGCTACCGCGTGCTGTTCGACGCCTGGCAGGCGGCGGGATGGCAGGTGCTGGCGCCGCCGATGTTCGGCCACGACGCGCGCTATCCGGTCAGCAGCAACTGGCCGCACCTGCGCGACGAACTGGTCGACCACTGGCGCATCCATGCCGCGACGCGGCCGGTGTGGCTGGTCGGCCATTCGCTCGGCGGTTTCCTGTCACTGCTGGCCGCCTGCCACCACCCGGCGATGGCCTGCGGCGTGGTGCTGCTCGATGCGCCGATCATCGGTGGCTGGCGCGCGCACAGCGTGCGCGTGATGAAGGCCAGCGGCCTGATCGGCAGCGCGTCGCCGGGCAAGGCCTCGCGCCGGCGACGCACGCACTGGGACTCGGCCGCCGCGGCGCACGCGCACTTCGCGGCCAAGCCGGTGTTCGCCCGCTGGGACCCGCGTGTGCTGCACGACTACGTCGACGCCGGCACCCTGCCCGACCCGGACGGCGGCGTGCGGCTGGGCTTCGACCGCAGCATCGAAACCCGAATCTACGACAGCCTGCCTCACCACTTCGACGCGCTGCTGCGGCGCCATCCGCCGCAGTGTCCGGTCGCCTTCATCGGCGGGCGCCAGTCCGATGAAGTGCACCGCGTGGGCCTGCTGCAGACGCGGCGCGTCGTCGGCCCGCGACTGCGCTGGCTCGAGGGCAGCCACCTGTTCCCGATGGAGCACCCCGACGCCACGGCCGCGGCGGTGCTGACCGAGCTGGCCGCGATGCCGACGGAGATGAGGCAATGAACGACGCGGTCCGGATCGTCGAGGTCGGTGCGCGCGACGGGTTGCAGAACGAGAAACAAACGGTGCCGACGGCCGTCAAGCTCGAGCTGATCCGTCGCCTCGCCGCCACCGGGCTGCGCGACATCGAGGCGACCGCCTTCGTGTCGCCGAAGTGGGTGCCGCAGATGGGTGACCACGCCGAGGTGATGGCCGGCGTGCGCGACGACCCGGCGCTGGCCGGCGTGCGGCTGCCGGTGCTGACGCCGAACCTGAAGGGCTTCGAGGCCGCGGTCGCTGCCGGAGCGCAGGAGGTCGCGGTCTTCGCCGCCGCCAGCGAGAGCTTCTCGCAGCGCAACATCAACTGCTCGATCGCCGAATCGATCGCGCGCTTCGTGCCGATCTTCGAAGCGGCGCGCAGCCGCGGCATTCGCGTGCGCGGCTACGTGTCTTGCGTCGTCGTCTGCCCCTACGAAGGGTCGATCGCACCGGCGCAGACCGCGGCGGTGGCGGCCGAGTTGCATGCGGCGGGCGCGTATGAGGTCTCGCTCGGCGACACGACAGGCGCCGGCACGCCGGCAAGCGTGCGGCGCATGCTGGAGGCCAGCGCGGCACGGGTGCCGGTGGCGCAGCTCGCCGGCCACTACCACGACACCTACGGCATGGCGGTGGCCAATGTGCTGGCGAGCCACGAGTTCGGGCTGCGCGTGTTCGACAGCTCGATCGCCGGCCTCGGCGGCTGCCCCTATGCCAAGGGCGCCACCGGCAACGTCGCGACCGAGGACCTCGTCTACCTGCTGCACGGGCTCGGTGCCGAGACCGGCATCGACCTCGAGCGGCTGGTCGATTGCGGCGCCTGGATCAGCGAGCGACTCGGGCGCCCGAACGGCTCGCGCGCAGCGCGCGCGCTGCTGTCGCGGCGCACTTGAAGGCCGCCGCCGAGCGCTGGGCCGGCAGCGCGCACGACGGCGGCGTCTGCCTGCCCACGCACAGACCCGGCTCCTATAATCGCGCTTTACTACCTGGGCAGGTGCGCCCTGCTGAAGTCAGGGCTCTTCAGGCGCCTGTGTCGTCCCTCATGACCAAGTACGTCTTCGTCACCGGCGGTGTGGTGTCCTCCCTGGGCAAGGGCATCGCGTCGGCGTCGCTGGCGGCGATCCTGGAGTCGCGCGGCCTGAAGGTCACGCTGATCAAGCTGGACCCGTACCTCAACGTCGATCCGGGCACGATGAGCCCGTTCCAGCACGGTGAGGTGTTCGTGACCGACGACGGTGCCGAGACCGACCTCGACCTCGGCCACTACGAACGTTTCATCAGCACGCGCATGAAGCGTGCGAACAACTTCACCGCCGGCCAGATCTACAAGAGCGTGCTCGAGCGGGAGCGCCGCGGCGACTACCTCGGCAAGACAGTGCAGGTGATCCCGCACGTGACCAACGAGATCCAGGAGTTCGTCAAGCGCGGGGCGACCGATGTCGACGTCGCGATCGTCGAGATCGGCGGCACCGTCGGCGACATCGAGAGCCTGCCCTTCCTCGAGGCGGTGCGCCAGATGAGCCTGCGCGCGGGCCCGAACAACGCCGCCTTCGTGCACCTGACCTACGTGCCGTGGATCGCCGCGGCCGGTGAGCTGAAGACCAAACCGACCCAGCACACGGTGCAGAAGATGCGCGAGATCGGCATCCAGCCCGACGCGTTGCTGTGTCGCGCCGACCGCGAGGTGCCGATCGACGAACGCGAGAAGATCTCGCTGTTCACCAACGTGCCCACGCACGGCGTCATCAGCATGTGGGACGTCGACACCATCTACAAGGTGCCGCGCATGCTGCACGAGCAGGGTCTGGACGAGCTGATCTGCATGAAGCTGCAGCTGCTGACCCGGCCGGCCGACCTGAAGCGCTGGGACCGCCTCGTGCACGAGGTCGGGCATCCGGTCGAGGCCGTGCACATCGCGATGTGCGGCAAGTACACCGACCTGTCGGACAGCTACAAGTCGCTCAACGAGGCGCTGCGCCACGCGGGCATCCACAACCACGCCCGGGTCGAGATCGACTACGTCGACTCCGAGACGCTGACGCCGGCCAACGTGACGCGGCTGGCGGGCTTCGACGCCATCCTGGTGCCCGGCGGCTTCGGCAAGCGTGGCATCGAGGGCAAGGTGTGCGCGGCCCACTACGCCCGCGAACACCACATCCCCTACCTCGGCATCTGCCTGGGCATGCAGGTGGCGACGATCGAGTACGCCCGCCACATGGCGGGCCTCGACGGCGCGAACAGCACCGAGTTCGACCCCGACACGCCGCATCCGGTGATCGCCCTGATCGACGAGTGGCAGGACGGCGACGGCAGCATCCACAAGCGCAACGCGAACTCGGACCTCGGCGGCACGATGCGGCTGGGCGCGCAGAGCGCCGACGTCAAGCCGGGCACGCTCGCGCACGAGATCTACGGCCCGGTCGTGACCGAACGCCATCGGCACCGCTACGAGGCCAACGAGCACTACCTGCAGCGCCTCGAGCAGGCCGGGTTCGTGATCTCGGCGCTGACGCAGCGCGAGCGGCTGACCGAGATCGTCGAGCTGCCGCAGGACGTGCACCCCTGGTTCGTCGGTGTGCAGTTCCACCCCGAGTTCAAGAGCACGCCGTGGGCCGGGCATCCGCTGTTCATCAGCTACATCAAGGCCGCACTCGCGCGCCGCGCGTCCACCGGCGCGGCGCGGCACGTGCCAGCCGCACAGGCCACCGCCTGAAGGAACCCGATCGATGCAGCTGTGTGGCTTCGCGGTCGGCCTCGACCAGCCGCTGTTCCTGATCGCGGGGCCGTGCGTGATCGAGAGCGAGCAGCTCCAGATCGACGTCGCCGGCCAGCTGAAGGAAATCGCCGCAGGCCTGGGTATCCCGTTCATCTTCAAGAGCAGCTACGACAAGGCCAACCGCAGCAGCGGCGGCAGCTTTCGCGGGCCGGGCATGCAGGCCGGCCTGCGCATCCTCGACCAGGTGCGGCGCCAGGTCGGAGTGCCGGTGCTGACCGACGTGCACGACCAGGCGGCGGTGGCCGAAGTCGCCGCCGTCGTCGATGTGCTGCAGACGCCTGCCTTCCTGTGCCGACAGACCGATTTCATCCGCGCGGTGGCGCAGAGCGGCAAGCCGGTCAACATCAAGAAGGGCCAGTTCCTCGCGCCGCACGAGATGAAGAACGTGATCGACAAGGCCCGCGCCGCCGCCCGCGAGCAGGGCTTGTCGGACGACCGCTTCATGGCCTGCGAGCGTGGGGCGAGTTTCGGCTACAACAACCTGGTATCGGACATGCGCTCGCTCGCCATCCTGCGCGAGACCGGCGCCCCGGTCGTGTTCGACGCCACCCACAGCGTGCAGCTGCCCGGCGGCCAGGGCACGAGTAGCGGCGGCCAGCGCGAGTTCGTCCCGGTGCTGGCGCGTGCCGCGGTCGCGGTGGGCATCGCCGGGGTGTTCATGGAGACCCACCCGGATCCCGCCAACGCGCTGTCCGACGGCCCCAACGCGGTGCCGTTGAAGCACATGCGGGCGCTGCTCGAGCAGCTGGTGGCGCTCGACCGCGTGGTCAAGGCGCAGCCGCTGCTCGAGAACCACTTCCAGCCATGAGATCCGACCACGAGCGGGCGCTGCAGCGGTGCGCGCAGCGCGCGCGCGTGCTGCGATTGCGTGGCGCGGGCGTCCCCCCCGAAGAATCCTGTTTCCCGGAGAGAGAACCCAGATGAGTGCCATCGTCGACATCGTCGGACGCGAGATCCTCGACAGCCGAGGCAACCCCACCGTCGAGTGCGACGTGCTGCTGGAGTCCGGCACCATGGGCCGCGCGTCGGTGCCCAGCGGCGCCTCCACCGGCAGCCGCGAGGCGATCGAGCTGCGCGACGGCGACAAGGCGCGCTACGGCGGCAAGGGCGTGCTGCGCGCGGTCGAGCACATCAACACCGAGATCAGCGAGTCGGTGCTCGGTCTCGATGCGTCGGAGCAGGCCTTCCTCGACAAGACGCTGATCGACCTCGACGGCAGCGACAACAAGGCCCGCCTGGGCGCGAACGCGACGCTTGCGGTCAGCATGGCGGTGGCGCGCGCCGCGGCCGAGGAATCCGGGCTGCCGCTGTACCGCTACTTCGGCGGCATGGGTGGCATGACGATGCCGGTGCCGATGATGAACGTCATCAACGGCGGCGCGCACGCGAACAACAACCTCGATCTGCAGGAGCTGATGATCATCCCGGTCGGCGCACCGAGCTTTCGCGAAGCGGTGCGCTACGGGGCCGAGGTCTTCCACGCGCTGAAGAAGATCATCGACGGCAAGGGCATGAGCACCGCGGTCGGCGACGAAGGCGGCTTCGCGCCCAGCGTCGCGAGCCACGAGGCGGCGATCCAGCTCATCCTGGAGGCCATCGACCAGGCCGGCTACACGGCGGGCGAGCAGATTGCGATCGGCCTCGATTGCGCCGCCAGCGAGTTCTACAAGGACGGCCAGTACCACCTGGCGGGCGAGAGCCTGACGCTGTCGGCGGCCGGCTGGACCGACATGCTCGCCACCTGGTGCGACAAGTACCCGATCGTCTCGATCGAGGACGGCATGCACGAGGGCGACTGGGACGGCTGGAAACTGCTGACCGAGCGCCTGGGGCGCCAGGTGCAGCTCGTCGGCGACGACCTGTTCGTCACGAACACGAAGATCCTCAAGCAGGGCATCGAGCGCGGCGTCGCGAATTCGATCCTGATCAAGATCAACCAGATCGGCACGCTGACCGAGACCTTCGCCGCGATCGAGATGGCCAAGCGCGCCGGCTGGACGTCGGTGATCAGCCACCGCTCGGGCGAGACCGAGGACGCGACGATCGCCGACATCGCCGTCGGCAGCAACGCCGGCCAGATCAAGACCGGCTCGATGAGCCGCAGCGACCGCATCGCCAAGTACAACCAGCTGCTGCGCATCGAGGAAGACCTCGGCGACGTCGCCAGCTACCCGGGCCGTTCGGCGTTCTACAACCTGCGCTAGGTCGCTGCATCCGCACAGCAGCCGCACGCGCCACGGGCTCTCCCCCTTCGACGCTGCCATGCGCTACCTGCCCCACGTGCTCGCGGCGCTGCTGGTGCTGGTGCAGGCCGACTTGTGGTTCGGCAAGGGAAACCTGCGTTACGTGATGTCGCTGCAGATGCAGCTGGACGCGCAACAGGCCGCCAACCTCGACGCCGCCGACCGCAACGCGCGCGTGCAGGCGGAACTGAGTGACCTCGTCGAAGGCCTCGAGATGGTCGAGGAACACGCGCGTGCCGATCTCGGCATGGTCGCGCCGGACGAGATCCTCGTGCAGTTGACGGCCACGCCAGTCGTGCCGGTCGCGCGCGCGGCTTCGGCGCCGCGCCGTTGACGCCTGCGCTGCCGGCCCGCAGCGGCGCCGAGAAGCCCGCCGCCGCTGCGGGTCAGGCACCAGTGTCTTCGACCTCGCCGCCGTGCATTGCGATCGTCGGCGCCCAGCCGGCGGTGCGCGCGCTGCTGGCGCAGGCGTTGGCCGAGTCACTGTCGAGCGTGACCGGTCTCATGTGCGCGTGGCGCGCCCCCGGCGACACGGCACCCGGAACGGCGACGCCCGCGCTGCTCGTCGTCGACCTCGCCGACCCCGCGACGCTCGACCGCATCGGCCCGTCACTGGTGCTGCTCGCGCCAGGCTGCGGCGATCCTGATGACTGCGCGGCGCAGGAAGCTGGCTGGCGAGCGCACCTGATGGCGTGCGGCGCGCGCTGGTGTCCCTTGCCGACCCCGATGGCCACGCTCGACGCGACGTTGCAATCCGCACTCGACGCCGTTGCACCGCTGCTG
Organism: Rubrivivax sp.; assembly: GCA_040007675.1. GTDB lineage: Bacteria > Pseudomonadota > Gammaproteobacteria > Burkholderiales > Burkholderiaceae_C > Rubrivivax. The sequence continues at coordinate 19,076 of JBDTUO010000004.1, read as the reverse complement.
CGGGCGCTGCCGGCGCCGCGCGACGGGCTGTTCACCCGTCTGGCCGCGCGCAATGCAGCGCCGGCGGCCCGGGCGTGGCGCTGCGAGCGTTGCGACGACCCCCTTTGCGAGCAGCGCGTCGCCGGACACTGAGCCGCTGGGTCAGCGCTGCGCGATCGGCACTACGTCCCGCCGGGTCGCGCCGGTGAACAGCTGGCGCGGACGCCCGATCTTGTATTCGGAGTCGCCGATCATCTCGTTGAGCTGGGCGATCCAGCCCACCGTGCGCGCAAGCGCAAAGATGGCGGTGAACAGGCTGACCGGAATGCCGATCGCGCGCTGCACGATGCCCGAATAGAAGTCGACGTTCGGGTACAGCTTGCGGGCGACGAAGTATTCGTCCTCGAGCGCGATCTTCTCCAGCGCCATCGCCAGCTTGAACAGCGGATCGTCATGCAGCCCGAGGGCGTCGAGCACCTCGTGGCAGGTCTCGCGCATCAGCTTGGCACGCGGGTCGTAGTTCTTGTAGACGCGGTGTCCGAAGCCCATCAGCTTGACGTTGGAGTTCTTGTCCTTGACCTGCTTGATGAAGTCCCCGATGCGTTCGACGCCGCCGTTGCGCTGGATCTCCTCGAGCATGTTCAGCGCCGCTTCGTTGGCGCCGCCGTGCGCCGGGCCCCACAGACAGGCGACGCCGGCGGCGATCGCGGCGAACGGGTTGGTTCCGGACGATCCGCACAGCCGCACGGTAGAGGTCGAGGCGTTCTGCTCGTGGTCCGCGTGGAGGATGAAGATGCGGTCGATCGCGCGCACTATCACCTCGTTCGGCACGTACTCCTCGCACGGCGTGCCGAACATCATGCGCATGAAATTGGCCGAGTACGAGAGCTCGTTGCGCGGGTAGATGTAGGGCTGGCCGATGCCGTACTTGTAGGCCATCGACACCAGCGTCGGCATCTTCGCGATCAGGCGGATGGCCGAGATCTCCCGGTGGCGCGGGTTGTTGATGTCGGTGCTGTCGTGATAGAAGGCCGACATCCCGCCGACCAGGCCGGTGAGCACCGCCATCGGGTGCGCGTCGCGCCGGAACCCGCGCAGGAAGAACTGCATCTGCTCGTTGACCATCGTGTGGTTGCTCACGAGCTTGTCGAATTCCTTCTGCTGCTGCGCATTCGGCAGCTCGCCGTACAGCAGCAGAAAACAGGTGTCCAGAAAGTCGCAGTGCTCGGCGAGCTGCTCGATCGGGTAGCCGCGGTACAGCAACTCGCCCTTGTCACCGTCGATGTAGGTGATGCTCGACTGACAGGCGGCGGTGGACAGGAATCCCGGGTCGTACGTGAACTTGCCGGTCTGCGCGTACAGCTTGCGGATGTCGATCACGTCCGGGCCCATGCTGCCGTGGTACAGCGGCAGTTCCATGCTCGGGCTGCCGTCGGAGAAGGACAGGGTGGCTTTCACGTCGGAGGGGGTCATCTCGGGCTTCACCTTTCTATTGGGGCTGCAGGCGCGGTGCGGGCTGGCGCAGCAGCGCCAGCATTTCGCGCACGTCTTGCCGATCCAGCGCACCCTGCGGCTCGCAACGTGCGAGCAGCAGGTCGAGCAGATCGGGGTCGGACAGGTCGAGCAGGGCCGTCAGCCCGTCGGCCTGTCTTGTCGTCAAGGTCTCCCCACGGTCGTCCTGGCGGCGGAAAAAACGTTCGATCAGCAGGTCGTTCTCGAGCAGGCCACGGCGGCAACGCCACCTCAGGCGGCTCAGGCTGCGGGCGTCGAGCGCGTCGCGGTGCATCGGGTCGGCGACGGTCACACCGCACGGCGGACCATCAACTCCTTGATCTTGCCGATCGCCCGCGCCGGGTTCAGGCCCTTCGGACAGACGTCGACGCAGTTCATGATCGTGTGGCACCGGAACAGCCGGTACGGATCCTCGAGGTTGTCGAGTCGCTCGCCGGTCGCCTGGTCACGGCTGTCGGCGATGAAGCGGTAGGCCTGCAGCAGGCCGGCCGGGCCGACGAACTTGTCCGGATTCCACCAGAAGCTCGGGCACGCGGTGCTGCAGCTCGCGCACAGGATGCATTCGTACAGTCCGTTCAGCTCGTCGCGCTCCTCGGGCGACTGCAGCCGCTCCGTCTCCGGCGGCGCTGCGTCGTTGACGAGGTAGGGCTTGATCGAGTGGTACTGCTGGAAGAACTGCGTCATGTCCACGATCAGGTCGCGGATCACCGGCAGTCCGGGCAGCGGCTTGAGCACCACGGTGCCCGGCAGCGTGCGCATGTTGGTCAGGCATGCGAGGCCGTTCTTGCCGTTGATGTTCATCCCGTCGGAGCCGCAGACGCCTTCGCGACAGCTGCGCCGGAAGCTCAGGCTGGGGTCCACCGCCTTGAGCTTGTTCAGCGCGTCCAGCAGCATGCGTTCGCTGCCGTCGAGTTCGACGTCGATGGACTGCATGTACGGCTTGGCGTCCTGGTCCGGGTCGTAGCGGTAGATCTGGAACGTGCGCCGGGTCATCGCAGCCCCTCGTTCGACGAGGTCGTCGGCCGATTCCCCGAGGGCACGCGGTCCGGCCTGGCAACCGCCCGGCGCAGGGCCCGCCGGCGCGCCGACTGCGTGTGGTTCGTCATGTGGTGCGTCGTCATCGTCATCAGAAGGTCCGCACTTTCGGCGGCACCGAGTCGACCGTCAGCGGCTTGAGCTGCACCGGCTTGTAGTCGAGCCGGTTGCCGTCGGCGTACCACAGCGTGTGCTTCAGCCACTCGCCGTCGTTGCGACCGAGCGGGTGTTCCGGCGTATCGCCGTAGTCGTCGACGGTGTGCGCGCCGCGGCTCTCGTGCCGGGACGCCGCCGACACCATCGTCGCCTCGGCGCATTCGATCAGGTTCTGGACCTCGAGCGCCTCGACGCGGGCGGTGTTGAAGACCTGGCTCTTGTCCTTCAGCCCGATGCCGCTGACCCGCTCGCGCAAGGCCGCGACCTTGTGCACGCCCTCGTCGAGGCTCGCCTGGGTGCGAAACACCCCGGCATGCAGCTGCATCGTCGCGCGCAGGTCGTTCGCGACGTCCTGCGCGTACTCACCGCCGGTGCGCTCGTCGAGCCGCGCGAGACGCTCGCGCGTGCGATCCGCGGCATCGGCCGGCAGCGCCTTGTGCGCGTGCGTCGAGCGGTGGTACTCGGCGATGTGGTTGCCGGCGGCGCGCCCGAACACCAGCAGGTCGAGCAGCGAGTTGGTGCCGAGCCGGTTGGCGCCGTGCACGCTGACGCACGAACATTCGCCGACCGCGTACAGGCCGCCGACGACGGCGTTCGGCTGGCCGTCCCTGGGCACCACCACCTGGCCGTGGATGTTGGTCGGGATGCCGCCCATCTGGTAGTGGATCGTCGGCACGACGGGAATCGGCTCCTTCGTGATATCGACGTTGGCGAAGTTGTGGCCGATCTCGAACACGCTCGGCAGGCGCTTCATGATCGTGTCGCCACCGAGGTGCGTCATGTCGAGGTGGATGTAGTCCTTGTCCGGACCGCAGCCGCGCCCTTCCTTGATCTCCTGGTCCATGCAGCGGCTGACGAAGTCGCGCGGCGCCAGGTCCTTCAGCGTCGGCGCGTAGCGCTCCATGAAGCGCTCGCCGTCGGCATTGCGCAGGATCGCACCTTCGCCGCGGCAGCCTTCGGTCAGGAGCACGCCGGCGTTGTGCACGCCGGTCGGGTGAAACTGCCAGAACTCCATGTCCTCGAGCGGCAGGCCGGCGCGCGCGGCCATGCCCAGGCCGTCGCCGGTGTTGATGTAGGCATTGGTGCTGGCGGCGAAGATGCGGCCGGCCCCACCGGTGGCCAGCAGCGTGGTCTTGGCCTGCAGCAGATGGATGTCGCCCGTCTCCATCTCGAGCGCGGTCACGCCGACGACGTCGCCGGCGGCGTCGCGGATCAGGTCCAGCGCCATCCACTCGACGAAGAAGTTCGTGCGCGCCTTGACGTTCTGCTGGTACAGCGTGTGCAGCATCGCATGGCCGGTGCGGTCGGCCGCCGCGCAGGCGCGCTGCACCGGCTTTTCGCCGTAGTTCGCCGTGTGGCCGCCGAACGGACGCTGGTAGATCGTGCCGTCGGGGTTGCGGTCGAACGGCATGCCGAAGTGCTCGAGCTCGTAGACGACCTGCGGCGCCTCGCGGCACATGAACTCGATCGCGTCCTGGTCGCCGAGCCAGTCGGAGCCCTTGATCGTGTCGTAGAAGTGGTAGTGCCAGTTGTCCTCGGACATGTTGCCGAGGCTGGCGCCGATGCCCCCCTGCGCGGCGACGGTGTGCGACCGGGTCGGGAACACCTTCGACAGCACGGCCACGTTCAGGCCCGCCCGCGACAGCTGCAGCGACGCCCGCATGCCGGAGCCGCCGGCGCCGACGATGACGACGTCGAACCTGCGACGCGGGAGCGAGCCCGATGCCTGTTTCACCACGTTTAAAGCCTCCACAGCACCTGCACGGCCCATCCCGCACAGCCGACGAGCCAGACGATCGTGGCCACCTGAAGCGTCAAGCGCAGGCCCACGGGCTTGATGTAGTCCATCCAGATGTCGCGCATGCCGACCCAGGCGTGCCACGCGAGTGCGACGATGACGCTGAACGTCAGCAGCTTCATCCACTGCGCCGCGAAGATGCCGGCCCAGCGGTCGTAGCCGAGTGGCCCGGGCAGCAGGACCTGCACCAGCAGGGCCAGCGTGAACAGCGCCATCAGCACCGCCGTGGCGCGCTGGCTCAGCCAGTCGCGCAGGCCGTAATGCGCGCCGACGACGATGCGCTTCGAACCGTGTTGGATCGCCATGTCTGCGCCCCCCTCAGTACAGGCCGAACAGCTTGGCGCCGAGCAGCAGCGCCAGCACACTCGACGCCACCAGCGTGACCAGCGCCGAGCCGCGCCCCTGGACCTTGCTGACGCTGTGCGTCATGTCCATCCAAAGGTGGCGCACGCCGGCGATGAAATGCAGCAGGTAGGCCCAGATCAGGGCCAGCGCGAGCAGCTTGAAAAACCACCCGGGCAGGCCCCCGAGGCCGGCGCCGAAGGCGGTCGCAAACCGGTCGTACGACACTTCGGACGTGACGCTGAGGTCGAACAGCCAGACCACGAACGGCAGCAGCAGGAACATCAGCGCCCCGCTGACCCGGTGCAGGATCGACACCCACCCGGCCGGCGGCAGCCGGTAGCCCATCAGGTCGGTGACGTTGATGTTGCGGTAGGCCGGGCGTGTCTTGAGGGATGTGTCTGACATCAAGGGTCCTCGCAGAGCGATCTGCAGCGGCGCCCGGCAGGGACCTTCACCTGCGCGAGCAGAAGCATTTTATTGCAATGCAACAGACTTACACCGGGCTTCGGCGCGGCTTCTCAACTCAGCACGTTGCGGTAGTGGTGGGCGGCGGTGTGGTACAGGCCGCGGCGCAGCTCGACCGGGCGATCCTCGTAGGTGTACGACAGCCGCTCGACCGACAGCAGCGGCGTGCCGGGCGCCACCGCCAGCAGCGTGGCGCCGTCGGCCTCGGCGGCGACGGCGCGGATCTTTTCGTCGGCGCGGATCATGCGCACGCCGAACTCGGTCTCGAAAAAAGCGTACATCGGCCCGCGGTAGGCGCTCAGGCGATCGGCGGTCAGGCCGCGAAACAGCGCCGCCGGCAGCCAGATCTCGTCCAGCACCACCGGGCGCGGCGCGCCCGGCTCGTCGGCCAGCAGCAGGCGACGCAGCTGCAGGGTCTGCTCGCCGCCCTTCAGCGCGAGCGCGCGCGCCACGTCGGCCGGCGGCCGCACCCGGCGACCGTCGAGGAACCGCCGCCGCATGCCGATGCCGGCCTCGCCGTCGTCGGGCTGCAGGCGCAGGAAGCGGTACTGCGTGCGAGCCTCGGCGTGGGTTGCGACGAAGGTGCCCTTGCCCTGCCGTCGAACGAGCAGGTTCTCGGTCGAGAGTTCGTCGATCGCCTTGCGCACCGTGCCCTGGCTGACCCTGAAGCGAGCGGCGAGCTCGATTTCGCTCGGGATCACCTCGCCCGGTTTCCATTCGCCCTCCTGCAGACCGCGCATCAGCAGCGCCTTGATCTGCTGGTACAGCGGGCTGAACGACGGCGTCGTCTCGGCGGGCGCAGCGGCTTCGGTCATTCTGTATTGTCTTGCATAAGACATAAGAGTTGCGCCAGCCGAGCACGGCTAAACTTCGGGTTTGCCTCGATTGCAACCCCTCAGGAGCCTCCCATGAGCAAAACGCCCGTCCGAGTGGCCGTCACCGGCGCCGCCGGCCAGATTGGCTACGCCCTCCTGTTCCGCATCGCATCGGGTGAAATGCTCGGCAAGGACCAGCCGGTCATCCTGCAGCTGCTGGAGATCCCGGACGAGAAAGCCCAGAACGCGCTGAAGGGCGTGATGATGGAGTTGGAGGACTGCGCGTTCCCGCTGCTTGCCGGCATGCAGGCGCACGCCGACCCGGTCCCGGCGTTCAAGGACACCGATTACGCGCTGCTCGTCGGCGCCCGCCCACGCGGCCCCGGCATGGAACGCGCCGACCTGCTGGCCGCGAACGCGCAGATCTTCACGGCGCAAGGCAAGGCGCTCAACGCGTCGGCCTCGCGCGACGTGCGCGTGCTGGTGGTCGGCAACCCGGCCAACACCAACGCCTACATCGCGATGAAGAGTGCGCCCGATCTGCCGCGCAAGAACTTCACCGCGATGCTGCGGCTGGACCACAACCGCGCCGCCAGCCAGCTCGCGGCCAAGACCGGCAAGAGCGTCGCGGCGATCCGCAAGCTGGCGGTGTGGGGAAACCACTCGCCGACGATGTACGCCGACTACCGCTTCGCGACGATCGACGGCAAGAGCGTGAAAGACATGATCGACGACCCGGCCTGGAACAAGGACGTGTTCCTGCCGACGGTCGGCAAGCGCGGCGCCGCGATCATCGCCGCGCGCGGGCTGTCGTCGGCCGCGTCGGCGGCCAACGCCGCGATCGACCATATGCGCGACTGGGCGCTGGGCACGAACGGCGAGTGGGTCACGATGGGGGTGCCGAGCAACGGCGACTACGGCATCCCGAAGGACGTGATGTTCGGCTTCCCGGTCACCTGTGCCGGCGGCGAGTACAAGCTCGTCGAAGGTTTGCCGATCGACGAGTTCAGCCAGCAGTGCATCAACAAGACGCTGGACGAACTGCTGGCCGAGCAGGAAGGCGTCAAGCACCTGCTGTAACGCGCCCGGCCGCCGCGCGCGAGGCGCGGTGGTCGCTCAGCCGGGCTGGCGCAGGACGCGGGCGAGCCGGCGCAGCAGCGGCCAGACCCAGATCATGATCACGAACGCGCCCAGGACGGCGGCGATCGGCCGCTCGAAGAACGCGAGCAGCCGCCCGTCGGCCTTCACCAGGCTGCTGAAGAAGTGCTGCTCGAGCATCGAGCCGAGCACGACGCCCAGGATCGTCGGCGCGACCGGGAATCCCCAGCGCTCCATGAAGAAGGCGACGACGCCGGCGATCAGCATCACGATCACGCCGAACACGGTGTTGTTGATCGCGAAGCTGCCGACGATGCAGAACAGCAGGATCAGCGGCATCAGCACGCTGGCCGGGATGCGCAGGATCTGCTTGGCGACCTTGATCGCCAGGAAGCCCAGCGGCAACATCAGCAACTGCGCGAGGAAGAAGACGATGAACACCGCGTAGATGTTCTGCGGGTTGTCGACGAACAGCGTCGGCCCGGGGTTCATGTTCTTCAGGTACAGCACGCCGATGGCGATCGCGGTGATCGAGTCGCCCGGGATGCCGAACACCAGCGCCGGGATCCAGGCCCCGCCGAGCGCCGAGTTGTTCGCCGCCCCCGCTTCGACGATGCCCTCGACGTGGCCGGTGCCGAACTTTTCAGGCTCCTTCGAGAAGCGCTTGGAGACGCCGTAGGCCATCCACGACGCGATGTCGGCGCCCGCACCCGGCAACGCGCCGACCGCGGTGCCGAGGGCCGACCCGCGCAGCAGTTGCAGCGGGTATTTCTTCACCAGGCCCCACATGCCGGCGAACACGTTGCCGAACGGCCGGTCGATCGCCATCTCCGGCCGCTCGACGCTGAACGAGAAGCGCAGCACCTCCGAGATCGCGAACATGCCGATCATCAGCGGGATGAGCGAGATGCCTCCCATCAGTTCGGCGTTGCCGAAGGTCCAGCGCGGCGCGCCGGCCGGATTCTCCAGGCCCACGCACGAGATCAGCAGCCCGATCAGCAGCGAAACGAGGCCTTTCAACGGGTCGTTGCCGGCGATGAAGATGGCGCAGGTGAAGCCGAGCATCACGAGCCAGAAGTACTCGTACGAGCTGAAGTTGAGCGCGAACTCGGCCAGCGCCGGAGCCGCGAGCGCCAGCACCAGCACGCCGAAGATGCCGCCCAGCACCGAGAACACGAGCCCGGAGCCGAGCGCGATCTCGGCCGCCCCCTTCTTCGTCAACAGGTAGGCCTCGTCGGCGTAGGCTGCGCTCGCGGGCGTGCCCGGCATGCGCAGCAGCGCGCTCGGAATGTCGCCGCTGAAGATCGCCATCGCGGTCGCCGTGACGATCGCGGCGACCGCCGGCACCGGCGCCATGAAGAACGTGACCGGCACCAGCAGCGCGGTGGCCATCGTCGCCGTCAGCCCCGGGATCGCGCCGACGAACAGGCCGTACACCGCGGCCAGCACGATGACGAGCAGCACGTACGGCTCGAACACGAGCCCGAAGGCCGCGATCCATGCGTCCATCGCCGCCCCGCCGTGCCGTCAGTAGAAGGGGCGCAGCAGGCCCCAGGGCAGCGGCACCCGGAGCAGCTTGTAGAACGCCAGGTGAACGAGCAGCGTGCCGCCAAGGGCCCACAGCAGCGCGGCGCGCGGCCGCACATCGAACACGAGGAACAGGCCGAACAGCAGCGGCGGGACGAGCAGCAGGAAACCGACCCGCTCGGCCGCGACGACGTACAGCACGACCGCGGCGAGCACCGCGGCCGGCGCCAGGCGTCGCGTCGGCCGCGCCGGTTCGGCCGGCGCAGCGGGGCTGCGCACGCCTCGCGCGACGAGCGCGAGCGCGCACACCAGCAAGCCGACGCCGATGAGCCCCGGCAGGAAACCGGCGCCTACTTTCTGCCCCGGCACGGCCGGGAAGTCGAGCGAGGTCCAGATCACCGCCCCGGCCAGCGCGCCGAGCGCGAGGCCGAGCCAGCGGTCGACGCGACGCACCGCGCGCTACTTCGCGATCCCGACCGCGGTCATCACGGCCTTCATGTCGCCGTCGGCCTTGTTCATGAAACTCGCGAAGCCCGGCCCGTCGGCCCACATCATGCCGAAGCCGCGCTGGGCCATGAAGTCCTTGTAGTCCTTGCTCTCGTAGGCCTTCTTCAGCGCCGCGCCCAGCTTGGCCGTGATGTCGGCCGGCAGTCCCTTCGGGGCGGCGATGCCGCGCCAGGCACCGGTGGCCCAGCCGGAGCCGGTCGACTCCTTCAGCGTCGGCACGTTCGGGAACAGCGTCGAGCGGGCTTCGGCCATCACAGCGAGCGACTTGACCTTGCCGGCGTCGATCAGCGAACGCGCCTCGGGCAACGAACACGGCACGAACTCGATGCCGCCGGCGGCGAGGTCCTGCAGCCCCGGCGCGGCGCCGTTGGACGGCACCCAGGGCACGCTGGCCGGGTCGACGCCGGCATCGCGCAGCCAGCCCGCGAGCGCCAGGTGCCAGATGCCGCCCTGCCCCGTGCCCGACGCCTTGAACTTGCCCGGGTTGGCCTTGATCGCGGCCAGCACGTCGGCCATGTTCTTGTACGGCGCGTCGGCGCGCACCTGGAACCCGGCCGGGTCGAGGTTCATCAGCGCCAGCGGCGTGTAGCTGGTCGGGTTCAGCTCGGTCAGCTTCTGGTGATGCATCATCGTGATCTCCACGGTGATCATCCCTATCGTGTAGCCATCGGCCGGCGCGCTCGCGATCGCGGAGTGGCCGACCACGCCCGACCCGCCGGTGCGGTTGACGACGTTGATCGGCTGCCCGAGGTCCCGCTCAAGAAGGTTGCCGACCATTCGCGCGACGGCGTCGGTGCCGCCGCCGGCGCCCCACGGCACGATCAGCGTGATCGGCCGGTCGGGCCAGCCCTGCGCCTGCACGGCCGGACTGATCAGCGACGCGAACGTGGCAGCGGCCGCCAGCGCAGTCGTCAGGAGGGTGCGTCGAGTGGCGTGCGGGGGCTTGGACATCGAGGTCTCCTATCGTCATATGTTTGCAAGCGGCGCAATCTCGCACTCCCGCGGGCGTGCGGCAAGCAGGGAAATCCCCCGCTGGGGCCGACACGCTACGCTCGCGTTCACCGCGCCTCCACCCACCCTGGGCCGACCGCCATGCCCTCCGACGCCCCGCTGCACCCCCGCCAGGCCCTGTTCGACGCCGACGATCCGCCGCCGCGCAACCTGCCGGTGTGCGACCACTATGCCGGTGTCGAGGACCGCATGCGCAAGAGCCTCGCGCTGCAGGCCTCGCTCGGGCCGGTGTTCGACGTCACGCTCGATAACGAGGATGGCGCGCCGGTCGGTGGCGAGGCAGAGCATGCGCTGCTCGTGGCGGCGCTGCTGGCCAGCGCCGACAACCGCTTCGGTCGCGTCGGCGTGCGGGTCTTGCCGGTGGGGCACCCGGCGTTCGAGAGGGTGGTCGACACCGTGCTGGCGTCGGCCAAGCGCCCTGCCTACCTGATGCTGCCCAAGCCCGGCGGCATCGATGACCTGCAGCGCGCCGCCGCCGCGATCGACGCCGCCGGCGGCGCCGACGTGCCGCTGCACGCGCTGATCGAGACCCACGGCGCGCTGCACGAGGTGCAGGCCCTGGCCGCGCACCCGCGCATCGAGTCGCTGTCGTTCGGGCTGATGGACTTCGTCTCGGCGCACCGCGGCGCGATCCCGCTGTCGGCGATGGGCGTGCCGGGGCAGTTCGAACACCCGCTGGTCGTGCGCGCCAAGCTCGAGATCAGCGCCGCCTGCCATGCCCACGGCAAGGTGCCGTCGCACTGCGTCGTCACCGCGTTCAAACACGCCTCGGCGCTGCAGGCGGCGGCGACGCGCGCCGGGCGCGAGTTCGGCTACACGCGCATGTGGAGCATCCACCCGTCGCAGATCGAACCGATCATCGAAGCGTTTGCGCCGACGACGGCGGAGGTCGACCAGGCAGTCGAGATCCTGCTGCAGGCGCAGGCCGCGCACTGGGCCCCCGTCCGCCACCGTGACACCCTGCACGACCGCGCCAGCTACCGCTACTTCTGGCATGTGCTCGAGCGCGCGCACCGGACCAGCCTCGCCAGCGGCGCGCAGCTGCCGGCGGCGGTCCGGGCCGCATTCTTTGCGCCCGAGCACCCGGCCTGAGCGGGGGGCGGCGGGCGGCAGCACGCTCGCGCCTGCCGTGGACGCCCTTCGAGGCGCGATTCCGGTGCATGCGGTCACGACTGCGCGGCCACCCTCGCCGGCACCCCAACGCACAATACGGCCGACCCTGGAGACCCGATGACCCGACCGAACCCCGCCGTGCGCCGCCTTCGAGCAACCGCCTTCGCCACCCTCACCGCGATCCTGCTGGCCGCCGCGCATGCGGCCGATCCGCCCGCGCCGAAGCCGGCGACGCCGGCGGCGGCCAAACCGGCTGCCAAGCCCGCCGCCAAGCCCGCCGCCAAGCCGGCGCCCGAGCCGGCGCCGAACGCGCGCGCCGCGGCCGCCGCCGCCTCCGCCGCCGAGGCTGCCGCAGCCGCTGAAGAGGCGATCGAGCTGACCCCCGGCCAGGTCGCCGCCGCCGAACGTGTGCTGGTCGGCGCCTTCGAGTGCGGAGAGACCGTCAAGGACCCGGTGCTGCTGGCGGCGATCGACGGCACGCCCGGGCACTTCGAGCTGTCGTTCGGCAAGCAGCGCTGGCGGCTGCGGCCGGAGGAGACCAACACCGGCGCGGTGCGGCTGGAGAACCGGCACGCGGGCGTCGTCTGGCTGCAGATCCCGGCCAAGTCGATGTTGCTCGACATGCGCTCGGGCCAGCGTCTGCTCGACGCCTGCACGGTGGAGTCGCAGCGACCGCTCATCTACGATGCGCGCGACGCCTGGGTGCTGCGGCCGACGAACGACTTCGGCATCACCGGTCTCGGTCGCAAGGACTGAGCGGCCGAAAGGCCGATAGGCTGAAGCGGCGACTATGGGCGCCCGACCCCGTCCGCCGCTGCGGCCGCGGACACGCCGTGCGCCCCCGCCGGCTTGTCCAAGTCTTATATAAGACATATCATTGCAGGCTGACTCGCACGGACCGAAGGAGCACTCCCCGATGCTGGCCGCCTACCGTCAACACGCCGCCGAACGCGCCGCGCTCGGCATCCCGCCGCTGCCGCTGTCGGCCACGCAGACCGCCGAACTGATCGAGCTGATCAAGGCCCCGCCGGCGGGCGAGTCGGCATTCCTGCTCGAACTCCTGAGCCAGCGCGTGCCGCCCGGCGTCGACGACGCGGCCAAGGTCAAGGCGAGCTTTCTCGCTGCCGTCGCGCATGGCGATGTCGAGCTGGCGGCGCTCCCGCGCTCGCTCGCCACGCAGTGGCTGGGCACGATGGTCGGCGGCTACAACGTCAAGCCGCTGATCGAGCTGCTCGACGACGCCGAGGTCGGCGCCGTCGCTGCGGAGGGGTTGAAGAAGACGCTGCTGATGTTCGACGCCTTCCATGACGTCGCCGAGAAGGCGCGCGCCGGCCACGCGAAGGCGCAGGAGGTGGTGCAGAGCTGGGCCGACGCCGAGTGGTTCACGTCGCGCCCCGAAGTGCCGCAGAAACTCACCGTGACGGTGTTCAAGGTACCGGGCGAGACCAACACCGATGACCTGTCGCCGGCGCCGGACGCGTGGAGCCGGCCCGACATCCCGCTGCACGGTCTGGCGATGATGAAGAACACGCGGGCCGGTGCCTCCTTCGTGCCCGAAGAGGACGGCAGGCGCGGCCCGATCGCCTTCATCGACGAGCTGAAGGCCAAGGGCCACCTCGTCGCCTACGTCGGCGACGTCGTCGGCACCGGCTCTAGCCGCAAGAGCGCGACCAACAGCGTGATCTGGGCCACGGGCGCCGACATCCCGTTCGTGCCGAACAAGCGCTTCGGCGGCGTCACGCTGGGCGGCAAGATCGCGCCGATCTTCTTCAACACGCAGGAGGACTCCGGCGCGCTGCCGATCGAGGTCGACGTCTCGGCGCTCGAGATGGGCGACGTGGTCGACATCCTGCCGTACGCGGGTCGGATCGAGAAGAATGGCGCGCTGCTGGCCGAGTTCGCGCTCAAGAGCGACGTGCTGCTGGACGAGGTGCGGGCCGGCGGACGCATCAACCTGATCATCGGCCGCGGCCTGACGAGCAAGGCGCGCGAGTTCCTGCGCCTGCCGCCTTCGGCCGTGTTCCGGCTGCCGGTGGCGCCGGCCGACAGCGGCCGCGGCTTCACGCTGGCGCAGAAGATGGTCGGCCGCGCCTGCGGCCTGCCCGCGGGCCAGGGCGTGCGGCCGGGCACCTACTGCGAGCCGCACATGACCAGCGTCGGCAGCCAGGACACGACCGGACCGATGACGCGCGACGAACTGAAGGACCTCGCCTGCCTGGGCTTCAGCGCCGACCTCGTGATGCAGAGCTTCTGCCACACCGCGGCCTACCCGAAGCCGGTCGACGTCAAGACGCACCGCGAACTGCCGGCCTTCATCGCCAACCGGGGCGGCATCAGCCTGCGCCCGGGCGACGGCATCATCCACAGCTGGCTCAACCGCATGCTGCTGCCCGACACCGTCGGCACGGGCGGCGACAGCCACACGCGGTTCCCGATCGGCATCAGCTTCCCGGCCGGTTCCGGCCTGGTCGCGTTCGGCGCCGCCACCGGTGTCATGCCGCTGGACATGCCCGAGTCGGTGCTGGTGCGCTTCAAGGGCACGATGCAGCCGGGCGTCACGCTGCGCGACCTGGTGCACGCGATTCCCTACTACGCGATCAAGGCCGGGTTGCTGACGGTGGCCAAGGCCGGCAAGACCAACGTCTTCAGCGGCCGCGTGCTCGAGATCGAGGGCCTGCCCACGCTGAAGGTCGAACAGGCCTTCGAACTGTCGGACGCCTCGGCCGAACGCAGCGCAGCCGGCTGCACCGTCAAGCTCGACCCGGCTCCGATCGCCGAGTACCTGACCAGCAACATCGTGCTGCTGAAGCACATGATCGCCGACGGCTATGCGGACCGGCGCAGCCTCGAGCGCCGCATCCGCAAAATGCAGGAGTGGCTGGCGACGCCGACACTGCTGCAGGCCGACGCCGACGCAGAATACGCGGCCGTGATCGAGATCGACCTCGCCGAAGTCACCGAGCCGCTGCTGTGCTGCCCGAACGACCCGGACGACGTGAAGCCGCTGTCCGCGGTCGCCGGCACCCCGGTCGACGAAGTCTTCATCGGCAGTTGCATGACCAACATCGGCCACTTCCGCGCCGCCAGCAAGCTGCTCGAAGGACATCGCGACATCCCGGTCAAGCTGTGGGTCGCTCCGCCGACCAAGATGGACGCCAGCGAGCTGACCAAGGAAGGTCATTACGCCAACTTCGGCAGCGCCGGCGCACGCACCGAGATGCCGGGCTGCAGCCTGTGCATGGGCAACCAGGCCCAGGTGCGCGAAGGCGCCACCGTGGTGTCGACCAGCACGCGCAACTTCCCGAACCGGCTCGGCAAGAACGCGAACGTGTTCCTGTCCTCGGCCGAACTCGCCGCCGTTGCGTCCAAGCTCGGCCGGCTGCCGACGGTGGCCGAGTACCACGCCGACATGGGCGTCATCAACGCCGATGGCGCGGCGATCTACCGCACCATGAACTTCGACCAGATCGAGGAGTACGCCGACGCCGCCAAGGCGGTGGCGGTGTAGCCGGCGAGCGCGTCCGGCCGGCGGCGGGCGCGCGGGGCGGCGCACTGCGATGATGGGGGCTGTTCACCGCCCTGCCCGTGGGCAGCCACCCGCCAAGACCTCTTCATGTCGTGTCACCTCGCCCTCGACGACGCCCGCTGTGGCGACGTGACTGCGCTCGCGGTGCGCGAGCACCCGGTGCCGCGCGAGCCGCGTGAGCGGGTGACGGCCTGACGCGCGCACGCCGCCGCCGACAATGAACCCCCGCCTCGCGCGCTGGCTCGGGCCCCAGGCCGCCATCGTGCTCAAGCACCCGGGCCGCTTCGCGCTGGGCACGCTCAAGGCCTTTCGCGCCAACCAGGGCCTGCTGCTGGCCGGCGCGGTCGCCTACTACGCGATGCTGTCGATCGTGCCGCTGCTGATCCTGATGGTGATCGCGCTGTCGCACTGGATCCCGCCGGACGAGCTACTCGCGGCGCTGGCGCGCTACCTCGAATGGTTGCTGCCCGGGCAGTCGGGCGCGGTGCTCGACGAGTTGCGCCAGTTCCTCGCCAACCGCAGCGTGATCGGCGGGCTGCTCGCGCTGACGATGGTGTTCTTCAGCTCGCTCGCGTTCACGGTGCTCGAGAACGCGATGTCGGTGATCTTCATCCACCGCGTCGCGAACCGGCGGCGCCACTTCCTGATCTCCGCGCTGCTGCCGTACGGCTTCGTGCTGTCGCTCGGGGTCGGCCTGATGCTGGTGACGCTCGTCAGCAGCGGGCTGCAGGCGCTCGGCACCGAGAGCGTCGAGCTGTTCGGAAGGGACTGGTCGCTCGGCGGCCTGTCGGGCCTGCTGCTGTGGGGCCTGGGCTTCACCGGCGAGGTCTTCCTGCTCACGTCGCTGTACCTGGTGCTGCCGGTCGGTCGCCTGTCATTGCGCAAGGCGCTGGCCGGCGGCATCACGGCCGCGGCGCTGTGGGAGCTGACCCGGCGCGTGCTGGTGTGGTACCTGACGACGCTGTCGCAGGTCAACATCGTCTACGGCTCGCTGACGACCGCGATCATCGTGCTGCTGAGCCTGGAACTGGCAGCGACGCTGCTGCTGTTCGGGGCCCAGGTGATTGCCGAGTTCGAGCGCTTCGGCCACACCGATCCCCGCAAACCGCCGCCAGAGTTCCACACCGACTGAGTGGTGTTTCCCGCCCGCCCCGCTCCTGCCGCGTCGTAGCATTTCCCCGCCCGCGTTTCAGCGCGGGGGACGCCCATGGACTCTTTCATTCCGCCCCTGCAGATCACGCGACGCGACTGGCTGGCCTGGGCGGCAGCGTCCGGTCCGGTGGCGGCGCTGCCGGCCCTGGGCACGCCCGCGTGCGCGTCCGCTGCCGCGACGCCGACCCTGCAGTCGTGGCCGGTCAAGACGCCGGCGCCGACCGGGCTGCACGACGTCGCTCCGGCGCCCGACGGCGGCGTCTGGCTCAGCGCGCAACGCAGCGGTCACCTCGGGTGGTTCGACCCGGCCAGCGGCCGCACGGAACTGGTCGAGCTCGGCCCGGGCGCGTCGCCGCACGGCGTCATCGCCGGCCCGGACGGCGCCGCCTGGCTGACCGACAGCGGCCAGAATGCGATCGTGCGCGTCAGCTGGCCGGACCGCCGCGTGCGCGTGTTCCCGCTGCCGCCCGGCACCCCGTTCGCGAACCTGAACACCGCCGCGTTCGACGCCGACGGCCAGCTCTGGTTCACCGGCCAGAGCGGCTTCGTCGGCCGGCTCGACCCGTCGAGCGGCCGCGTCGGCGTGCGCCCGGCGCCGAGGGGGCGCGGACCGTACGGCATCTGCGCGACGCCGCACGGCGAGGTCTGGTGGTGTTCGCTCGCGGGCTCCTTCATCGCGCGCATCGACCGCCGCAGCGGCGAGTCGATCGTCGTCGAACCGCCGACGCCAGGCCAGGGAGCGCGGCGCGTGTGGAGCGATAGCCGCGGGCATCTGTGGGTCAGCGAGTGGCTCAGCGGCCAGCTGTCGAGCCACGACCCGGGCACGGGGCGCTGGCGCGCGTGGCGCGTGCCGGGCGAGCAGCCGCGTCCCTACGCCGTCTACGTCGACGACGCCGACATCGTCTGGGTCAGCGACTTCGGCGGCAACGCGATCTGGCGCTTCGATCCCGCGCGGCAAGGCTTCGACCGCATCGCGCTGCCGCGCGCGCACGCCGGCGTGCGGCAGATGCTCGGCCGGCCCGGCGAGGTCTGGCTGCCGGAGAGCGGCACCGAGCACCTCAGCGTGATCCGCAGCGGCTGACGCGGGGTGCACCCGGCCCGCCACCGACGCGGCAGCTGCAGTTTGCGGCACGCGCTGGTACAACCGACACATGTCGACCGACTTCCGCGCCACTCTGGCCACCGCCGCCGACCTGCGCACGATCGAAGCGCGCGGACCTGCGGCGTTCATGCCGCATGCGCGCGTCGACGCCGCGCTGGCCGCCGTCGCGGCGCGCCATGGCGATCGGCCGGCGTTGTGCGCGCTGCGCACGGCCGACGACCCGTCGCCGCTGCGCTGGACCCACGCGCAGCTGTGGGCCGAGGTACGGCGCGCCGCGCTGCTGTTCCGCGCGCTGGTCGGCGCCGACGGCACGCCGCGTGTCGCGCTGCTGTTGCCGCCGGTGCCTGCCGCATGGTTCGGGCTGTGGGGCGCAGAGGCGGCCGGCGTCGCCTGCCCGATCAACCACGCGCTGGCCGACGACGCGCTCGTGGCGCTGCTCGACGCCGCCCAGGTCAACCTGGTGCTGACGCTCGCGCCCGAGCATCCGGCAGGCGACATCGGTCGCCGGGTCGCGGCGTTGGTGCCGCGCTGCGCCGGTGTGATGCAGCTGCTCTCGGTCGGCGGCGCACCGGCGCCGGGCGCACTCGACTTCGACGCCGCACGTGCCGCCTTCGACCCGGACACCTACAGGGTGCCAGCCGTCCCGCCGGGCGCCCCGTCGCCGCTGGCCGCGCTGTTCCACACCGGCGGCACCACCGGCCTGCCGAAGCTCGCTCGCCACACCCACGCGAACCAGCTGCACGTGGCGGGCGGCGCCGCGCTGCACTACGCGGCCACCGAAGACGACGTCATCCTGAACGGCTTCCCGCTGTTCCACGTCGCCGGCGCCTTCGTCTACGGCCTCGCGCTGCTGCTCGCCGGCGCGCAGATCGTGCTGCCACCACCGCTCGGCTGGCGCGACAGCGCCTTCGTCGCGCGCGCCTGGCGTCTCGTGCGCGAGAGGCGCATCACGCTGCTGGCGACCGTGCCGACCGTGATGGCGGCGCTGCTTGCCGCGCCGCGCGAGCCGGGCGACGCGACCGGGGTGCGGCTGCTGCTGACCGGCGGCTCGCCGTTGCCGCCCGAGCTCGCACAGCGCTTCGAACACGCGACGGGGGTGCCGGTGCGCAACATCCTCGGCATGACCGAATGTGCCGGCGTGATCGCGATCGAGCCGGCCGCGGCGCCGCGCCACGCGGGTTCGTGCGGGCTGCCGCTGCCGTTCACCGAAGTGCAGGCGGTCGACGACGACGGTCGCGTGCTGCCGCCGGGCGGCAGCGGCGTGCTGCGCGTGCGGGGGCCGAACGTCGGGCCGGGCTACACCGACCCGGCGCGCGACGCCGGCAGCTTCGAGCACGGCTGGTTGATCACCGGCGACATCGGGCACGTCGATGCCCACGGCCGCGTGTTCGTCACCGGTCGCGCGAAGGACGTCATCATCCGCGGCGCCCACAACATCGATCCCGGTGCCATCGAGGAAGTGCTGCTGCAACACCCGCAGGTGCAGATGGCGGCGGCGGTCGGGGAACCGGACGAACACGCCGGCGAGCTGCCGGTGGCCTATGTCGTGGCGCGGCCCGGCACAGCGCCGACGGCCGACGCGCTGCTCGCCTTCGTCGCCCGCCGCATCGCCGAACGAGCCGCCTGCCCGAAGCGCATCACGGTGCTGCCGGCGCTGCCGCTGACGGCGATCGGCAAGGTCTACAAGCCGGCACTGCGCGCGCAGGCGGTGCAGCGCGTGATCGACGAGCGGCTGCAGCGCGCCGCGCTCGCGGACCATGTGCGCGCGACAGCGCAGGACCTCAGCGGCCGTATCGTCGTGCGCGTCGTCGCGCCGCCGTCGACCCACGCGCAGGTCAGCGCGCTGATGGGCGGCTTCGCGCTCGACTGGGCGTTCGCCGACCCGGCGGTGAACGGGTAACGGCCTCGCACCTCCTGGCTTGCGGCTGCGGCTGC
>JBDTUO010000003.1:0-30119 GCA_040007675.1 Rubrivivax sp. | reverse complement strand
TACGGGCTGGACACGCTGCGCTTCGTCAAGCCGGTGGCGATCGGCGACACGATCCAGGCCCGCCTGACCGCCAAGCGCAAGGTCGATCGCCAGAAAACGGGCCCCGATGGCGTCGGTCAGGGCGTCGTCGCGTGGGACGTGGAGGTCACGAACCAGCACGGCGAGGTCGTCGCGAGCTACGACATCCTGACCCTGGTGGCCAAGCGCCCGCCGGTCAACCACACGAAGGCCTGAGCCGCGTGGCGGGCGCGCCGTGACAGCCCGCGCGTGATCACGCGGTCCGTGTGCGCCAAGGCCAGCAAGGTCGGCACCCCTGCGGACCCGCTCTCAGCGGGCGACGCGCAGCAGCAGGATCCGCAGCGCGCCGAAGGCCACCAGCAGGCCGGCGACGACGGCGAGGATGCCGAGCACCTGCAGCGTGCCCGGCACCTCGCCGAGCACCGGGATCGCGAGCAGCGACGCCGCACCCGGCACCATCGCGCCGAAGAAGGCCGCGCGGCCGCTGCCGAGCAGCGCCGCGGCGCGACTGAAGGCGAGCACCGCGATCAGGCCCGCGCCCAGCCCTTGCGCGATCAGCTGCACCACGACGAGGCCGGGGTCGGCGGTGCGCAGGCGATCGAGGTCGCCGAACCACAGGAACGGCGGCGCGAACAGCGCGAGCGACAGCACGGCGACGACGCCGGTCAGCCGCAGCGGATCGACGTGCCAGCGCCGGGACAGCGCGCCGAACAGGCCCCAGCAGACGCCGCCGAGCGCGAACAGCAGGTCACCGAGCGGGGTCAGCGCGCCGCCGGTGGCGTGCAACAGGCCGTCGCCGCCGACGAACACGAGCCCGAGCACGACGAGGCTGGCGCCGATCGCGCTCTCGCGCGTCCAGCGCTGGTGCGCGATCCACGCCGCCAGCACCAAACCGCTGAGCATCTGGCAGGCCGGCGCGATGACGGCGCCGTGCGCCAGCGGCGCGAGCGAGAAACCCGTCATCAGCAGCAGGCTGAAGCCGGGGCCGGCGAGCAGTGTCAGCACCAGCCCGCGCCGCCAGCCGATACCGCCCAGGTCGCGCCAGCCCCAGCGCCACAGCAGCGGCGCCATCAGCAGCCCGCCGGGCAGGAAACGCAGCAGCGTCAGGTCGGCCGGGCTGAGGCCCGCCTTCACCGCCTGGCGCGCGAGCACGCTGTAGCTGGCCCAGATCGCGGCCGCCAGCAGCCCCCAGGCCAGGCCGGCGCGAACGGCGGCGCGGGGCGGGCTGGCATCGGTCATGCGCGCGAGCCTAGCAGCGCGCCTCCGCACGCGCCCGCAGCCTTGCCCGACCCGCCGCGCCGAACGCGCCTACGATCCGCCCACTCGACCGGTCGGCGAATGACAGCGAAGAGACAGCGAAGAGACAGCGAGGAGACAGCATGCGGATCGCAGTGATGGGAACGGGCGGTGTCGGCGGTTATTTCGGGCTGCGGCTGGCGATCGGCGGCGCGGAGGTGCACTTCGTCGCCCGCGGCGCGCACCTGGCGGCGATGCGGCGCGGCGGATTGCAGGTCGAAGGCGGCCCCGAGCCGCTGGCACTGCCCGCTGTGTCGGCGACCGACGACCCGGCGACGATCGGCGTGGTCGACGTGGTGATGCTCGGCGTCAAGCTGTGGGACACCGACGCTGCGCTGGCCGCGATCCGTCCGCTGGTCGGCCCGGGCACGGCGGTGATCTCGTTCCAGAACGGCGTGCTGAAGGACCTGGCGGTGCGTCAGGCCTTCGGCGCCGAACACGCGGTCGGCGGGGTCGCCTACGTCGCGACGACGATCGATCGGCCGGGCGTCATCCGCCAGACCGGGCCGATGCAGCGCCTGCTGGTCGGCGAGCACGACGGCCGGCGGTCGGCCCGGGTCGAGGCCTTCGTCGCCGCGTGCCTCGCCGGCGGCATCCGCGCCGAGTTGTCGGACGACATCGTGCGCGAGATCTGGCAGAAATTCGTCTTCCTCGCCGCGCTGTCGGGTGCGACGACGGCGATGCGGTCCCCGATCGGACCGATCCGCACGAACCCCCGCACCCGGGCCTTCCTGCTCGACCTGATGCGCGAAGTGGCGGCGGTCGGGCGCGCCCACGGCGTCGCGCTGGCGGACGACTTCCCCGAGCAGCGGCTCGCCTTCGCCGACGGCCTGAGCCCGGCGATGACGTCGTCGATGCACGAGGACCTGATGCGCGGCGGCCGGCTCGAAGTGCCGTGGCTGGCCGGCGCGGTGGTCTCGCTCGGCGCCACCCAGGGCGTGCCGACGCCGCTCAACCGCGCGGTGGCCGACATCCTGGCGCTGCACGCCGATGGGGCGCAGCCGTGACCGGGCCGGCGACCCTGCAGGCCCTGCGCTGCCGGGCGGTGCAGGTGCCGCTGAAGCGGCCGCTCGGCACCAGCGCCGCGGTCGTGCGGGCGGCGCCGCTGGTGCTGCTCGACCTGACGACGAGCGACGGCGTCGTCGGCCGCAGCTACCTGTTCGCCTACCGCAGCGGCGGCGCGCGCGCGATCGCCGCGCTGCTGGCCGATGCCTTCGAACTCGTGCGCGGCCAGCCCGCCGAGCCGATGGCGGTTGCGGCGCTGCTGGAGCGCCGGCTGGCGCTGATCGGCGTCACCGGCGTTGCCCGGATGGCGCTGTCGGCGCTCGACATCGCGATCTGGGACGGGCGTGCCGTCGCCGCCGGCCAGCCGCTGGCGCGCCTGCTCGGCGGCTCGCTGAGGCCGCTGCGTGCGTACAACTCGGCCGGCCTCGGGCTCATCGGCGCCGCGGCGGCGGCCGACGAGGCCTGCGCGCTGCTCGACGGCGGCTTCGGCGCCGTCAAGCTGCGGCTGGGCTACGCGAGCGCCGCCGAGGACCTGGCGGTGACGCGGGCCGTGCGTGCACGGCTGCCGGACGCGGTGCAGCTGATGGTCGACTACAACCAGGCCCTGGACCGGGCGCAGGCGCTCGAGCGCGGGCGCGCGCTCGACGGCGAAGGCGTCGCGTGGCTGGAGGAGCCGGTGCGGCACGACGACTGGGCCGCCAACGCCGAGATCGCGCGCACGCTCGCGCTGCCGCTGCAGCTGGGCGAGAACTTCAACGGCCCGGCGCAGATGCTGCAGGCGCTGGAGGCGTCTGCGTGCGACCTCGTGATGCCGGACCTCGGCCGCATCGGCGGTGTCAGCGGCTGGATGCAGGCGGCCGCACTGGCGGCCGCACGCGGGCTGCCGATGAGCTCGCACCTGATGCCCGAGCAGAGCGCCCACCTGCTGCTCGCGACGCCGACCGCCGACTGGCTCGAACATGTCGACTGGGCCGATGCCCTGCTGCAGCGACCGCTGCGGGTGATCGACGGCACCGTGCAGCTGGCCGACGAACCGGGCAGCGGGCTGGCCTGGGACGAGTCCGCGGTGGCGCGCTTCGCGCTCGATTGACCCGGGAATCGGTCCGCGCGACGGCCACGGGGACCTGCGGCGGGGCGGGACAAACCCCCGGCCCGCGCGTTGTTCCCGCATCGTGGGACAGAACACTAGGGTCCGAATCTAGTTTGTCAGCCCCTGTTGGGATCGCGTCAGAGCGTGGTCAGAGGACGCCCAGATAGTCCGCACGCGCCGTCAGCCCCGGGAGGGAGGGTGGCCCCGTGTCAAAGACTTGGAGGGGACTCTATGCAACATGACAGTCACGGGTACTGGAAGGCGACCCTGGGCCTGTTGACCAAGATTCTGGTCATCTGGTTCCTGGTGTCCTTCGGTGCCGGCATCCTGTTCGCCGACGTGCTGAACACCATCAAGCTCGGTGGCTACCCGCTCGGCTTCTGGTTCGCCCAGCAGGGATCGATCTACATCTTCATCGTGCTGATCTTCTGGTACGCGAAGAAGATGGGCGAGATCGATCGTCGCTTCGACGTGCACGAAGACTGAAGGGGCGCACGATGGATCTTCAAACCACAATCTACATCTTCGTCGGTCTCAGCTTTGCGCTGTACATCGGCATCGCCATCTGGGCGCGTGCCGGTTCGACGAGCGAGTTCTACGTCGCCGGCGGCAACGTCAATCCGGTCATGAACGGCATGGCGACGGCAGCCGACTGGATGTCGGCCGCATCGTTCATCTCGATGGCCGGCCTGATCAGCAACATGGGCTACGGCGGCGCGCTGTTCCTGATGGGCTGGACCGGCGGCTACGTGCTGCTGGCGATGT
Organism: Rubrivivax sp.; assembly: GCA_040007675.1. GTDB lineage: Bacteria > Pseudomonadota > Gammaproteobacteria > Burkholderiales > Burkholderiaceae_C > Rubrivivax. The sequence continues at coordinate 25,945 of JBDTUO010000003.1, read as the reverse complement.
TGCTGGCGCCCTACCTGCGCAAGTTCGGCAAGTTCACGGTGCCGCAATTCATCGGCGACCGCTTCTACTCGAAGTCGGCGTCGACGGTGGCCGTGGTCTGCCTGCTGATCGCGTCGCTGACGTACATCATCGGCCAGATGACAGGCGTCGGCGTGGCGTTCAGCCGCTTCCTGGGGGTGTCGTCCGACGTCGGCATCTATGTCGGCATGGCGATCGTGTTCGCGTACGCGGTCTTCGGCGGCATGAAGGGCATCACCTACACCCAGGTGGCGCAATACATCGTGCTGATCCTGGCGTACACGATCCCGGCGATCTTCATCTCGCTGCAGCTCACCGGCAACCCGATCCCGCAGCTCGGCCTGGGCTCTGACCTCGTCGGCCACAACGTCTCGCTGCTGACCAAGCTCGACCAGGTCGTCACCGACCTCGGGTTCGGCCAGTACACGACGTCGCTGCCGGGCAGCAAGCTGAACATGTTCGTCTACACGCTGTCGCTGATGATCGGCACCGCCGGTCTGCCGCACGTGATCATGCGATTCTTCACCGTGCCGTCGGTGAAGGACGCACGGGCATCCGCCGGTTGGGCACTGGTCTTCATCGCCATCCTGTACACGACCGCTCCGGCCGTGGCCGCGATGGCCAAGATGAACCTGGTGCGCACGATCACGCCGGGCGTGGTCATGCAGGACACCAACCCGTTCGCCGCCGACTCGGCGATCCAGTACGCGGAGCGGCCCGACTGGATGAAGCGCTGGGAAGCGACCGGTCTGCTGAAGTTCGAAGACAAGAACGGCGACGGCCGCATCCAGTACTACAACGACAAGGCCGCGTCCGTGAAGGACAAGGCTGCCGCGGCCGGCTGGAAGGGCAACGAGCTGACGGTCAACGCCGACATCATCGTGCTGGCGAACCCGGAGATCGCGTTGCTGCCCAACTGGGTGATCGCGCTGGTCGCCGCGGGCGGTCTGGCGGCGGCGCTGTCCACCGCAGCCGGCCTGCTGATGGCGATCTCGTCGGCGGTCTCGCACGACCTGGTCAAGGGCGTCTTCGCGCCCGACATCAGCGAGCGCGGCGAGTTGCTGACGGGCAAGATCGCGATGGCGATCTCGATCGTGGTGGCCGGCTGGCTGGGCCTGAACCCGCCGGGCTTCGCGGCCGGTACGGTGGCACTCGCGTTCGGCATCGCGGCGAGTTCGCTGTTCCCCGCCATCATGATGGGCATCTTCAGCAAGAAGATGAACAAGGAAGGCGCGATGGCCGGCATGTTGTCGGGCCTGTTCATCACGCTGTTCTACGTGTTCGCCCACAAGGGGATCTTCTTCATCAAGGGCACCGAGTACCTGGACGTGATCGGCGGCGCGAACAGCTTCTTCGGCATCACGCCGGAGGCCTTCGGTGCGGTGGGCGCGCTGGTGAACTTCATCGTCGCGTTCGCGGTCGACAAGGTCACCAAGGAGCCGCCGGCGCACATCCAGGCGATGGTCGAGGCGGTGCGTATCCCGCGCGGCTCCAAGGCCGTCGACGGCGCGCACTGAGCGAGCAATGCGCGGCCCCGGCGCCTGCCGGGGTCCGTGTCACCATCGGGGCTCTGTCCGATCCGCGGCAGGGCCCCTTCTCTTTTCCGGACTGCTCTTTGGCGGACTCCTCGACGGAGCGTGTGAATGATCTTCGACGTCAGTGTGGCGCTGAGTTGGGTGCTCTTTCTGGCCGTGTTTCCGATGGCTTTCTTCTGGCTGCGCCGTGCCTGGCGCATCCTGTTCCGGGGCGACTTCTCGGAAGTCGCGCTGAAGGGCGGCATGCCGCCGCCGGACCCCGCGCGCTGGGCGCCGTACACGGCGATCGTCAATCTCGTCGCCGGTGGCAGCGCGGTCGCGGTGATCCTGATGGTGGTGCTGTTCGGCGCCCCCTACGGCAGCTGGACCGCGGTGGCGGGCACGACGATCTGGTGCAAGTTCTTCGCCGACTTCGCGCTCGGCCGGCATGCGCACGGCTTCGGGACCAAGGCCAAACCGAAGGCCAAGGCGACGACGCCTGGTCGCTGAAGGCGGGCCGCGGCGCGGCGTCGCTCAGCCGCTCAAGCTGCGTCAGACGCGCGTCGGCGCGCGCGCCACGCGCCGGCCAGCGCGATCACGCCGGGCACGAGGATGAAGCCCCAGATGATCAGGCTCAGGTTGGCGCTGACCCACGGCACGTTGCCGAAAAGATAGCCCGCGCTGACGATGCTGCCGACCCACAGCACGCCGCCGGTGACGTCGTAGAGGCTGAAGCGGCTGCGTGTCATCTGCGCCACGCCGGCGACGAACGGCGCGAAGGTGCGCGCAAAGGGCATGAAACGCGCCAGCACGATCGTGATGCCGCCCCAGCGCTCGTAGAACGCGTGCGCCTGGTCGAAGGCGCGCCGGTTGAACCAGCGTGATTGTTCCCAACCGAACACGCGCGGCCCGACGGCGCGCCCGATCGTGTAGTTGGTCTGGTTGCCGGCGATCGCCGCGGCCACCAGCACCGCGACGGCCAGCGGATAACTCACGAGCCCGGCCCCGGCCAGCGCGCCGGTGACGAACAGCAGCGAGTCGCCGGGCAGGAACGGCATCACGACGAGACCGGTCTCGACGAACACGATCACGAACAGCAGGGCGTAGATCCAGCCTCCATGGGCATCGACGAACTCGCGCAGGTGGCGGTCGACGTGCAGCACGAAGTCGACGAGCGTGGTGATCCATTCCATCGCGCGGATTATCCGGGTCGCCCGGCGCGGGGCATCCTGCGGCGACGCGGGCGTCAGGCAGAATCGGTGCGCCCGGGGCTTTCCCGGGCGCTCCGGGGAGTGCGCTGCCGCGATGACCCACCGCCTCGCTCGCCAGCGACTGATCGCGCTGTTCGGCGCCGGCCTGCTGCTGTTCAACTTTCCGCTGCTCGCGCTGTGGGATCACGACACCACCGTGTTCGGGCTGCCGCTGTTCCCGGCCGCGCTGTTCGGTCTCTGGGCCACGCTGATCGCGGTGCTGGCGTGGCTGGCCGAGCGCAGTCCCGAGTGACGCGCCGCGCGGCGGCGCACGCACGATCGGCGCGCCGCCGATGCTGAGCACGCCGCTCGTCGTCGGCACGTCGCTCGTCTACCTCGGCGGCCTGTTCGCGGTCGCCGCGTGGGCCAACCGGCGCGCCGCCGCCGGCCGTTCGGTGGTCGACAACGCCTGGGTCTACGGGCTGTCGATGGCGGTCTACTGCACCGCATGGACCTACTACGGCAGCGTCGGCCGCGCGGCGGCATCGGGCGTGTGGTTCCTGCCGATCTACCTCGGTCCGACGCTGGCGATGGTGCTGGCGCTGAGCGTGCTGCGCAAGATGATCCGCATCGCGCGCCGACACCGCATCACGTCGATCGCCGATTTCGTCGCCAGCCGCTACGGCAAGAGCCCGCTGCTGGCCGGGCTGGTGACGGTGATCACCGTGGTCGGCATCGTGCCGTACATCGCGCTGCAGCTGAAGGCGATCTCGACCGGCTTCGCGCTGATGTCGCCGTCCGGCGACGGTGCCGCCGGGGCCGGGCCGTGGTGGAGCGACGGCACGCTGCACGCCGCGCTGCTGCTGGCCGGCTTCACGATGATGTTCGGCACGCGCCAGATCGACGGTACCGAGCGCCACGAGGGCATGGTCGCCGCGATCGCGTTCGAGTCGGTCGTCAAGCTGCTCGCGTTCGTCGCCGTCGGCGTGTTCGTCACCTGGGGCCTGTTCGACGGGCCGCGCGACCTGTTCGCGCGTGTCGCCGCGGTGCCGGCGCTTCGGGAGCGACTGAGTCCCGCGGGCGCCGGCAGCTTCGGCTACGCGCAGTGGTTCGCGCTCACGCTGCTGTCGATGTTGTCGGTGGTGTTCCTGCCGCGCCAGTTCCAGGTCATCGTGGTCGAGAACGTCGACGAGCGCCACCTGGCGCGCGCGGCCTGGCTGTTCCCGGCCTACATGCTGGTGATCAACCTGTTCGTGCTGCCGATCGCGTTCGGCGGGCTGCTGCTGGCGGGCGGCGACGCCACCGGCGCCGACGCCTTCGTGCTGTCGCTGCCGCTCGCGCACGGCGCCGACACGCTGGCGCTGGTGGCCTTCGTCGGCGGGCTATCGGCGGCCACCGGCATGATCATCGTCGAGGCGATCGCGGTCTCGACGATGGTCTGCAACGATCTCGTGATGCCGGTGCTGCTGCGCGGCGGCCGGCTCGCGCACGGCCACGACCTGACGCGCTGGCTGCGCGTCGTGCGGCGCGCCGCGATCGTGCTGGTCCTGCTCGGCGGTTACCTGTACTTCCACTTCGCCGGCGAAGCCTACGCGCTCGTCAGCATCGGCCTGATCAGCTTCGCCGCGGTGGCGCAGTTCGCGCCCGCCGCGCTCGGCGGCATGTACTGGAAGGGCGGCACGCGCGCCGGTGCGCTGGCCGGTCTCGTGGTCGGTTTCGGCTTGTGGGTCTACACGCTGATGCTGCCGTCGATCGCGCGGTCGGGCTGGTTCCCGGCCGAGTTCGTCGAGCACGGGCCGCTCGGCATCGCGTTGCTGCGGCCGGAGGCGCTGTTCGGCCTCGCCGGGCTCGACGGCCTGACGCATTCGCTGTTCTGGAGCCTGCTGGCCAATGTCGGCGCCTATGTCGGCGTGTCGCTGTGGCGCGCGCCGTCGGCGGCGGAGGCGAGTCAGGCGGCGCTGTTCGTCGAGCTGTCGGACCAGGGCGACGCCGGGCCAGCGTTCTGGCGCGGCCAGGCGCATGTCTCCGACCTGCTGCCGCTGGCGGGACGGTTCCTCGGCCCGGCGCGGGCGCGGGCGCTGTTCGAGGCGCACGCCGAACGGATCGGCGCTGCACGGGTGGAGGACATCCGGCCCGATGCCGGCTTCGTGCGCCACGTCGAGACGCAGCTCGCGGGCGTGATCGGCAGCGCGTCGGCGCGGCTGCTGGTGGAGTCGGTCGTGCAGGAGGAGCCGCTCGCGATCGACGACGTGATGCGCATGCTCGACGAGGCGTCGCAGGTGCGCGCCTATTCGCGCGCGCTGGAGGCGCAGTCGGCGTCGCTGCGGGGCGCGACCGAGGAGCTGCGCGCCGCCAACGAGCAGCTCAAGAGCCTGGACCGGTTGAAGGACGACTTCATGTCGAGCGTCACGCACGAGCTGCGCACGCCGCTGACCTCGATCCGCGCGCTCGCCGAACTGATGGCCGACGACCCCGAGATGGAGCCCGGGCAGCGCCAGCGCTTCGTCCGCATCGTCGTCGTCGAGACCGAGCGGCTGTCGCGCCTGGTCAACCAGGTGCTCGACCTGGCGAAGATCGAATCAGGTCAGGCCGACTGGCAGGCCGCCGAGGTCGACGTCGCCGGGCTCGTGCGCCAGGCCGCCGATTCGCTGGCGCAGCTGCTGCAGGAGCAAGGCACGGTGATCGAGCTCGACTTGGCGGGCGGGCTGCCGCCGCTGCGCGCCGACGCCGACCGGCTGACGCAGGTGCTGCTGAACCTGCTCGGCAACGCGGCGCGTGCGGTCCCGCGCAGCGGCGGGCGAATCGTGGTACGGCTGCGCGGCGAGGCCGCTGGCCTGCGGCTGACGGTGCAGGACAACGGCCACGGCGTGGCGCCCGCCGAGCGCGCGCGGCTGTTCGAGCGTTTCCAGCAGGCGGGCGATCCGGCCCGGCGCGCCGGTGGCACCGGCCTCGGGTTGCCGATCAGCCGCCGCATCGTCGAGCACTTCGGCGGCCGCATCGTGCTGGCCGACGACGGCGCCGAGGGTGCATGCTTCGTCGTCACGCTGCCGTGGGCGGTGTCCGGCGCAGCGTCGGCCCGGCCCGGACGTCCATGAGCATGCGCGCCACCCCGCGAAGGCCGGAGGAACTGCCATGACCACCGCGATCGTGATCGCCGACGACGAGCCGAACATCCTCGTGTCGCTCGAGTACCTGATGAAGCGCGAGGGCTACGTCGTGCACCTGGCGCGCGACGGCGTCGAGGCGCTCGATGCGATCCGGCGCGAACGGCCGCAGCTGGTGCTGCTCGACGTCATGATGCCGGGACGCACCGGGTTCGAGGTCTGCCAGGAGGTGCGGCACGATGACGCGCTGAAGGACACGCTGATCCTGATGCTGACCGCGAAGGGCCGCGAAACCGAGATCGTCAAGGGTCTGGCGCTGGGCGCGAACGCTTACATGACCAAACCATTCTCGACCCGCGAGCTGGTCGACAAGGTGCGCGCGCTGCTCGAAGGCGGCGCGGCCGCCGCGCCGTTGCGCGACCTGCCGCCGCCGTGAAGCGCTTCGAACCCGGGCGTCAGCGCTTCGTCGCGTCGGCGCTGGCGCTCGGCCTCTGTGTGCTCGGGGTCTGGCTGGCCGCGCTGCTGGCGCTGTTGGCCTCGACGCTGGCGCCCGAGGCGCGAGCCGCGGCGGTCGACTCCCTGCTCGAACGCATGCCGCTGCTGGTGCTGGCGCTGCTCGGATTCGGCGCCGCGGTGGCGGCGGGCGCGGACGTCTGGTGGCGGCGCCGCATCGCGCCGTGGGCCCGGCTGGCGGAGCAGGTGCGGCTGCGCGCCGAGACCGACACCGCGACCGCCGTCGAGATCGCGCCAGGACCACCCGCGCTGCGCGCGATGGCGCTTGCGGTCGACGCGCTCGTCGGCCAGCGCAGCGGTCTGCGCGCCGACGTCGCGGCCGAGGTCGCGCGTGCCGGTGCGCGAATCGAGCAGGAGCGCGCCCGGCTCGCGGCACTGATGGCCGAGCTGACGCACAGCGTCGTCGTCTGCACCCTCGACGGCCGGGTGCTGCTGTACAACCAGCGCGCGCGGCGCCAGTTCCAGGAGCTGTCGCAGGCGGCCCTCACCGCCGGCGGCGCCGAACTGCTCGGGCTCGGCCGCTCGATCTACGCGGTGTTCGACCGCGCCCACGTCGCCCATGCGCTCGAGACCGTGCGCCTGCGCCTGCGGCGCGGCGACGCCGAGCCGGCGGCGACCTTCGTGACCACGACGCGCGGCGGCCGGCTGCTGCGCGCGGTGCTGGCGCCGGTGCGCGACGGCGACGCACTCGACGGCTTCGTGCTGCTGCTCGACGACATCACGCAGCAGCACGAACGTGATCTGGCGCAGGACCGGCTGCTGCTGACGCTGATCGAAGGCCAGCGGGCGTCGCTCGGCAGCCTGCAGGCGGCGGTCGAACTGCTCGACGACCCGACGCTCGACGGCGCGACACGCGGCCGCCTGCTCGGCGTGCTGAGGGACGAGGTGCGCACGATCGGCCGCCGCCTGAACGACGCCGGCGAGCGCAGCGCCGCGACGATGAAGGCGCGCTGGCCGATGCAGGACATGCGGGGCGCCGACCTGGTGGAGGCCGCCAGGCGCCGCATCGAGGCCGCGACGGGCGCAAGCAGCGGGACCGACGGTGTCGATGACGCGCTGTGGCTGACGGTCGACAGCTTCGCGCTGCTGCAGGCGCTGGTCGACCTGGCGCGGCGGCTGGTCGACGAGTTCGCGCTGCGCGCGCTGTGGCTTCGGCTTGAGGCGGCCGACGGCGGCCGCGCCCGACTCGACCTGATCTGGACCGGCCGCGCGATGAGCACCGAGACCGTGCTCGGCTGGGAGAACGAGCCGATGCACGATGGAGACGGCGGCGCGGACGGGGGTGATGCCAGCGCAGGCGCCGCGCCGGCGAGCCTGCTCAGCGTGCGCGACGTGGTGCAGCGGCACGGTGGCGAGTTCTGGTTCGAGCGCGACCGCGTGCACCAGCGGGCGTTCTTTCGCTGGCTGCTGCCGTGCGCCGACCAGGGGTCCGCGGCCGCAGGATCGTCAGCCCCGAGCCCTGCGCCGAGCCGGCCCGAGTACTACGACTTCGACCTCTTCGATCGCGGAGCGCCCGGCGGGCCGCTCGACGAGCGGCCGCTGGCCGAGCTCGGCTTCACGGTGTTCGACACCGAGACGACCGGGCTCGACCCGACCGGCGGCGACGAGATCATCCAGATCGGCGCGGCGCGCATCGTCAACGGCCGGCTGCTGCGGCAGGAGTGTTTCGAACAACTGGTGGACCCGCGGCGCCACGTGCCGGCGGCGGGCATCGCGATCCACGGCATCGAACCCGACAGGTTGGTGGGGCAGCCCACGATAGCCCAGGTGCTGCCGGCGTTCCACGCCTACGCGCGCGACACCGTGCTGGTGGCGCACAACGCGGCGTTCGACATGCGGTTCCTGCAGCTCAAGGAAGCGGCACTCGGCCTGCACTTCGACCAGCCGGTGCTGGACACGCTGCTGCTGTCGGCGCTGGTGCACCCGAACCAGGCCAGCCATCGGCTGGAGTCGATCGCCGAACGCTTCGGCATTGCCGTCGTCGGGCGCCATACGGCGCTCGGCGACGCGCTCGTCACGGCGGAGGTCTTCCTGAGGCTGCTGCCGCTGCTGGCGGCGCTGGGCATTCACACGCTGGCGCAGGCGCGCGAAGCTTCGCAGCGGACCTACTACGCTCGCTTGCGCTATTGAGCCCGGTGCGGCGGTCGACGGCCGGGCCGGGCCGCAAGCATCAGGGGCTCAGCGGCCGCCGGGGCCGGGGCCGCGCCGCTCGAGGTGGCGGAACGTGATACGGCCCTTGCTGAGGTCGTAGGGCGACATCTCGAGCGAGACGTTGTCGCCTGCCAGGATGCGGATGTGGTGCTTGCGCATCTTGCCGGACGTGTACGCGACCAACTGGTGCCCGTTGTTCAGCGTCACGCGGTAGCGCGAGTCGGGCAGCACCTCGTTGACGATGCCGCTCATCTCGATCAGTTCTTCCTTGGCCATCGGGCTCTTCTCCTGGAGGGGGTGGATACGCGGAAAACGGGTGACGCAACGGCGGTCAGGCCACTGCGGTCGTGCCGCGCAGCCATGCGACAGCCTCGCGCCGGGCGTAGAGCAGCGCCGCCTGAGGGGTGTCGAAATCGGGAACGAAGCGCAGCACACGGTCGTGCGTACCGTGGCCCTGGCCGCTGCGGATGGAAACGCCGGCGCTGAAGCGGCCGTCGTCGAGACGTCGGGTGAGGGGCGAGACGAGGTATCGGCCGAGGGAAATCGTGGTGTCTATGTGCAACTTTCGGCGATCCGCGACGGCCTGCGCCGGCAAGCGGATCCAAACAGGGTCGGTGTTCGGGGCAGCGGCGGCAGGGCCCGGAGGCCGTTTGCGGCGCGCGTCGGCGAACGCGGGTGACCGGGGCGGACACGCCGGCAAGGCCGCCGAGCGGTTCTTGCGCGCCGATCAAAGCAGGAATTGTACCATTGCAGCCTTCCGTTGCCACTGCCGGCAGCCTCCCGCCCTTGCCCCTGAGCACTGCCTTGCCCGACTGCACCGATCCGACCTTGCCCACGAACGCGGCGCTGCGCCAGGCGGCGCTGCAGATCGCGATCCTGCTGGCGGGCGCGCTGGTCGGCGTCGTCGGCAGTCCAGTGGCGCACGCGCAAACCTCTGCGGCCGCGCCGACTGCGGCGACCGGCGCCGAGCCGACGCTCCGGCTGGAGGACCTGCCGCGCATGGCGGTGCCGCCCGCCGAGACCGGGCCCGTCGTGCCCAGCCAGGTGATCGGCTGGCGGCGCGAGGCGTCGGCGCTCGAGCACGGCGATGGCGTCGAACGCGACGAGCGTCGCGCCGCCGAGCTGTACTGCCGCGCGGCGCGCTACGGCGACGCCGAATCGCAGTTCAGCCTGGCGTGGATGCTGACCAACGCGCGCGGCATCGAACGCAACGACGCCGAGGCGGCCCACCTGTTCGTCGCCGCGGCCGAACAAGGGCATGCGCAGGCGACCAACATGGCGCGCGCGCTCGGCAGCCCGCAGGGCGCGCCCCCGCCGTGCCTGCGACCGCCGCCCGAAGAGCCGGCGCCCGCCGCGGCGCCGCCGAACCGCATGGCCGTGGCACGCGCGGCACGCTTGTTGCCGTGGCCACCGCCGCCCGCCCAGGCGCCGGCGCCCATCGTGCGCTACGTGGAACTGGTGGCGCCCGATTTCCAGCTCGCGCCGGCGCTGGTGCTGGCGATCATCGCCACCGAATCGAACTTCAACGCGTCCGCGGTGTCGCCGAAGAACGCGCAGGGCCTGATGCAACTGATCCCGGATACCGCGCGCCGCTTCGGCGTGCGCGACGCGATGGATCCGGCGCAAAACATCCGTGGCGGCATGGCCTACCTGCGCTGGCTGCTGGCGTATTTCGAGGGCGACGTCACGCTCGCCGCGGCTGCCTACAACGCCGGCGAACGCGCCGTCGAGCGCTACCGCGGCGTGCCACCCTACGCCGAGACGCGGCTGTACGTGCGCAAGATCCTGGCTCACCTGGGCGGGCGTCGCGAACATCCGTTCGACGCCGCCGTCACCAAGCCGTCACCCACGCTGCCGCTGATGCGCGGGCCGCTGCGCTGGCGCTGACGCGCGAAGGCCAGCGGTTCGACTCGGCGGGAATCTCCCTGCAGCGCCGCCTCATCCCGCTGCTGCGCTGCCGGTCCCACAGGGGCGGGCGCTGAAGAACGCGGCAAAATCCCTGCATGCCCTCGACCCTCAGCCTCCCTCCCCGCGGCCGCCTGGCGTCGCTCTGGACCTGCGCGGTCGCGGCCGCCCTGGTGCTGCCCGGCGCCGCCACCGCCCAGGCGGAAACGACCGACGCCGACTACGACGGCCGCTGGGCCGCGACCGTGCGCGATGCGCCCGTGCCGACCCGCACCGCTCGGGTCGAGATCGAAGGCTACGACGCCCGTTGGCACGATCGCACGCCGCGCACCGCGGCGAACCGCGCGTGTGCCGGCAAGACGTTTCCGGTCACGGTGCAGTCCCGCAGCAACCGCGAGATCGCGTTCACCGTCTGGGGCTCGAGCGTCGCGCCGGCCTGCCCCGACTTTCCGGTCGTGCTGAGCCCCGTGCGCCCGAATGTGCTCGAAGGCCGCATCGAGAGCGGCGGCACGGTCTCGCTGAAACGGCGCTGAGCCGCGTGCGCACGAGACCCCCGGCGCGTCGCACGGGCCGGGGTCTCCAGGGTCCCGCGGTATGGGGCCGGCCTTACAGGTCCAGCACCAGCGTGCCGCCGTCCACCGCGCTGCGCGCGCAGCACAGGATCACGCGCTGCCGCCGTTCGGCGGCGCTGAGCACGACGTCGCGGTGCTCGACCGGGTCCGACGCGTCGGCGTCGTAGGCCGTCGCGCAGACGCCGCACAGGCCATCGCTGCACTTGGTGTCGACACCGATGCCGGACTCCGCCAGCACTTCGGTCGCGCTGCGGTCGGCCGGCACCGGCAGGTCGCGGCCACGCCGCGCCAGCCGCAGCACAAACGGCCGGTCGATCCGGTCCGGGTCTTCGGGGATCGAGAAAAATTCGCGATGGCAGGCCTCGTCCGGCCAGCCCGCCGCGGCGGCAGCGGCAAACACTTCGTCCATGAACACCGCGCCGCCGCAGGTGTAGAGCTGCGCGCCGGGCCGCCAACCTGCCGCCAGCGCCGGCAGGGCCATCAGCGTCGCGCGGGTGCCTTCGTCGCTGACGTGCAGCCGCACCCGCGCGGCCCACGGCGCGGACTGCAGGTCGTCGAGAAAGGCGGCCTTCGAACGGCTGGGAACGCTGTAGTGGAAATCGAACGCGCGCCCGAGCGCGTGCAGCCGGTGCGCCATCGAGATCAGCGGCGTGACGCCGATGCCGCCGCCGATCAGCAGGCTGAACGGGGCCTGCTCGTCGAGCGGGAAGTGGTTCCGTGGCGGCGAGACGAAGACGCGCCGGCCCTCGCGGAACGCGCGGTGCATCAGCGCCGAGCCGCCGCGACCCCCGGCCTGTGGGTCCTCCGCCAGCACACCGAGCACCCAGCGGTCGCGCTCGGCCGGGTCGCCCGCCAGGCTGTACGAGCGCTGGTACTCGGGCGCGATGACGACGTCGACGTGTGCGCCGGCCTCAAACGGCGGCAGCGTGGCGCCATCGAGCGGCGCGAAGACGTACTTCGCGAGCCGTTCGCCCATCCCCTCGCGCCGCACCAGCGTCACCGGAAACACCGGGGGCGGGCCGTCGGGCAGCCGGAACGGCGGCACCAGGTCCTCGGTGTCGCCGGCCGCGAGCCGCGCGCGGTAGGCATCCGGCGCGAGCAGCGCGCGGTAGCGCGCGATGCCTTCCTCGCGGTCGACCGGCCATGCGACCGGGTAGGGGGGCGGCATGCGGTCGGCCGGGTACACCGCCAGCGTCTGCTCCTGTGCCTTCAGCACGAGGTCCTTCTGCAGCCCGCGGCGATGGGTCTGCGCGGCGCGCACGTAGCCGCCGCTGGCGCGGTTCAGTTCGATGTCCCACCACCACGCCTTGACCGGGTTGATCGAGCCGCGGTCGAGCGCGTCGTCCAGCTTGGCCAGCCACGGTGCGGCCGACGGCAGCGTCATCGCGACCTGGCGCCACAGGCTGTCCGCGAGCAGGCCCTCGAGGTTCCAAGGGCAGGTCTTCATGCAGCGCCCGCACATGCCGCCGGCGGCGTTCGTGATGCGGTAGCGCGCACACTTCTCGGCGTCGCTCTTGTAGATCTCGTAGCCGTTGTACATGCGCTTCGGGCCGGCGGTGATGGCGCCGGACGGGCACTCGCGCGCGCACTTGTTGCAGCCCTCGCAGAATCGTTGCAGGCCGAAGTCGATCGGCCGGTCAGGCGCCATCGGCAGGTCGGTCGTCACCGAGCCGCTCTTCAGGCGCGGGCCCAGGTACGGGTGCAGGATCACCTCGCCGATGCGGCTGACCTCGCCGAGGCCGCTCAGCAGCAGCAGCGGCGGCTGCAGCACGTCGCCGTCGAGCACCGAGTGCACACGAGCCGAGTAGCCCAGGCGCCGCACCTGCTCGGCGATCACGCCGCCGATGAGCGAGAAGCGCAGGTACGCGCGCATGCTCTGCGCGACGCTGATCCAGTCGTCGCCGCTGGCACCCTCCATCGTCTCGTGGCCCTGGTCGAGCAGCAGGTTGACGGCGTTGGCGTGGTAGGCCGGCAGCGGGTTGCCGCCGGCGTCGTGCGAGTACCAGGCCCAGGTCGGCACCGCACACAGCCCTACCGCGTCCACGCCGAGGTAGTGCGACGTCGCCTTCAGGTTGTCGGCATTGCGCTGCGGGTCGACCGTGGTCGGCGATACCGGGCCGCGCGCCTCACCGAACTGCAGCAGCAGCAGCGCGCCGAGCGCGCGCCGTGCGCAGGCGCCGATCGGGCTCTTCATCACGTAGTGCGCGTTCTTCGCGTCGGCCTGCACCGCGCGGCCGAGGTCGCCGAACAGCGCGCGGGCGAAGAAGTCGGCCCGCTTCGGGAAGCGCGGTACGCGGTCGTGGTCGATGAAGGTCGTCGGTGTGTCGCGTCGCGTCAGCGTCTCGACCGGGTAGGCGCCGGCGCGGAACTCGCGCCGCGCGTAGGCATCGCGGTGGAAGGCGCTTTTCAGCGTGCCGCTGCCGCCCGAGAGCCCGGCCCACCATCCCGGCCCGTGGCTGCGCCAGCGGTCCTGGCGCGGCGCCAGCGGCCGGTCGGGTGCCAGCAGCGCAGTCGTGCTGACCGCCGCCAGTCCGAAGCGTGTGCCGAGGTAGGGGCTGCGGCCGTCCGGCAGCGTGAGCCCGGCAGCGACCGCCAGGCGCGCAAGGTCCAGTTCGCTGCACGTCGCGCTGTGGGCGCGCGCGCTGAAGCCGAGCATGCGCAGGTAGGTCGACAGCAACACCGCGGTCTGCGCCGCCAGCAACGCGGCACGCGGCGCCTGCGTGCCGTGCAGCCACTCACAGCCCGGCTCGTCAGTGCGCGGCTCGCGCGGGTACTCGACCAGCACGACGACCGCGTGCCGGTGGCCCGGGATCGGGCCGTGCTCGGTCCGCGCCGACTCCAGCACGTCGGCCAGGATCATGTCCATGCCGGCGGCGAAGCTCTGCGGCTGGCTGCGTTCGAGTTCGGCGCCGAGCGCGGCGACGCGCGGGTTGCGGATCGGCGCCGCCAGCCGCGCGGCGTCGGGCAGCGTGCACACGGCCATCATCGAGGCGTCGAAGTAATAACCCGCCGCCTTCAGGTGGTTCGAGCGCTCGAGCGGATCGACGGGTATCTCGCCCGGCACCGGATTGACCGTGCCGTCGCGCACGAGGTCGAACATCGCCATGTACGGCGCCATCGCGTGCACCAGCGACGCCGGGTCCGGCGCGTCGAAGGCCAGCGGCGTCATCGGCGGCAGGGCCGCCAGATCAGGCGGGCCGTCGTGGCGCGTCAGGCGTTCGAGCGGCCACGGGCCGAGGTGGACCGGACGGTCGCGGTAGGAGAAGGTACGCAGCACGACGGGCATTGTGCGCGGAGCGTCGAGCCCGCCGCGGGCCGGCGCGCACCGCCGCCCTTCAACTGGGCGGCGAGTCAGGTCGCGGCAGAGACGACGGCCACCAGGGGTCGCCGTCGGGGTCGCCGAACTGCGTCGACACTGCTTCGAGAAAGGCCCGAACCTTGGGCGCGACGAAGCGCCGGTGCGGGTAGGCGGCGTGCACGGTAAACGTCGGCAGGGCCCAGTCGAGCAGAACCGGCTCGAGTTCGGCCGCTGCCGCGGGATCTCTTGGCAGCAGCATGCTCGGCAGCACCGCCAGGCCCAGACCGGCGCGCGCCGCGGCGACGAGGGCCGCCCCGTGGTTGCTCAGCAGCGTCACCGGCAGCTTGACGCTGACCTGCCGGCGGCCGCGCGTGAAGCGCAGTTCGGTCATCGGGCGCGGTTCGGTGAACACGAGGTTGTGGTGATTCACGAGGTCCTGCGGCAGAAGTGGCCGGTCGTGGCGCGCGAAATAGCCTGGGCTGCCGTAGATCGCCAAGTGCGTGCGCGCGACCGGCCGGGCAACGTAGCGGCCGTCCAGCGTCTGCGCGATGCGCAGCGCCACATCGATGCCTTCCTCGACCATCTCGAGCACTCGGTTCGACAGTTGCAGATCGACGACCAGTTGCGGGTGGGCTGCCATCAGCATCGCCAGGGCCGGCATGAGCGCGTCGCCGAAATCGATCGGCGCTGAGACGCGCAGCTGGCCGGTCGGCGCGCGGCCGAGATCGCCGACGGCGGCCTCGGCGTCCTCGACCGCGTGCAGGCAGGTCAGGCAGTGTTCGAGGTAGATACGGCCGGCCTCGGTCAACGCCACCTGGCGGGTCGTGCGCTGCAGCAGCCGGGCGCCGACCCACGCTTCGAGGGCCCCGACCTGCTTGCTGACTGCGGCCGGCGACAGATGCAGATCGCGTGCCGCAGCGGCGAAGCTCGCGTGCTGCGCTACACGCGCAAACACCTGCATCGCCTGCAGTCGGTCCATGGGGTCACCGTAGCACTGTTTCCGGGGTGGAAACAGTGCCATGTGCGGCCGGCGTCTGGCGCGCTGCGGGGCCGCCGCCTACGCTGAAGGAATTCAGACGCCGCGAGGAGCCGACCATGACCGACCGGGAGAATTTTGATGCCATCGTCGTCGGTGCGCGCTGCGCCGGCTCGCCGACCGCGATGCTGCTGGCGCGAAGCGGGCACCGGGTGCTGCTGCTCGACCGCGCGCACTTCCCGAGCGACACGCTGTCGACCCACCTGGTGCACCCGGCCGGCACGGCGGCGCTGGCGCGCTGGGGCCTGCTTGACCGGCTGGCGGCCACCGGCTGCCCGCCGATCGAGCACTACTGCTACGACTTCGGTGACGCGCTGCAGGTCGGCGGGGCGCCGGGCACCGGCCACGAGCCGCCGGCGTACTGCCCACGCCGCCATGTGCTGGACCACCTGCTGGTCCAGTCCGCGGTGCAGGCCGGTGCCGAGCTGCGCGAGGGCGTGGTCGTCAATGGGCTGCTGACCGGCGACGCCGGTCAGGTGCTCGGCGTGCGCGCGCATACCGCCAACGGGCACGCTTTCGAGGCCCGCGCGCGTGTCGTCGTCGGTGCCGACGGTCGGGCTTCACGCGTCGCTGCGGCCGTCGACGCCGCGCGCTATCACCAGCGGCCACCGGTGCTGGCGAGCTACTACGCGTACTGGAGCGGCTTGCCGATGCACGGGCGGTTCGAGATCTACGCCCGCCCGCAGCGCGGCTTCGCGGCGATGCCGACCCACGACGGCCTGACGCTCGTCATCGCCGGCTGGCCGCACGAGGAGCTGGGAGCGCACAAGGGCGACATCGACGGCGAGTTCCTGCGTACCACCGCGCTCGCGCCGGCCTTCGGCGAGCGGGTCGCGCGTGCCCGACGCGAGACGCGCTACCAGGGCGCCTCGCTGCCGGGCTTCTTCCGTCAACCGCACGGGCCGGGCTGGGTGCTGGTGGGCGACGCGGGCTACCACAAGGACCCGATCACCGCGCAAGGCATCAGCGACGCCTTCCTCGACGCCGAGCGGGTCGCGGCGGCGCTCGACGCGGTCTGGCGCGGGCAGCGTGAATGGGACGCGGCGCTCGGCGCTGCACAGGCGGCGCGCGACGCCCATGCGCTGCCCGTCTACGAGATGACCTTCCAGCTCGCGACGCTGGCGCCGCCGCCGCCCGAGATGCAGGCGTTGCTGCAGGCGATGCAGGGTCAGCCGGCCGCGATGGACGCGTTCGTGCGGATGAACGCCGGTTCGCTGCCGCCACCGGAGTTCTTCGCGCCCCAGCACGTCGGTTCGATCTTCGCCGCCGCTGCGGCCGCGAACGCCGACCGCGCGGTCGGCGCCGCCTGAGGGTCGCGGCGGCGGCGGTTAGGCGCGCCCCGGAATCGGCACGCCCGCACGCGCGCCGAGGTGCATGCCGCCGTCGAGCAGCAGCAGTTCGCCCGTCACGGTGCGCGCGCCGGCGATCAGCCAGACCACCGCGTCGGCGACGTCGTCGGCGCTGCTGGCGGTGCCCAGCGGCACACTGCCTTCGTACGTGTCGCGCAGCCGGTCGGCCGCCTCCTGGCCGATGCCGTCGACGAACCAGCGTGTCGTGATCAGCCCAGGGCACACCGCGTTGACCCGCACCTCAGGCGCCAGAGCGCGCGCGAAGTGCAGCGTCATCGCGTTCAGCGCCCCCTTGCTCGCGACGTAGGCCACCGACGAGCCGATGCCCAGCACACCGGCGATCGAGCTGACGTTGACGACGGCACCGCGTGCGGCTTTCAGGTGCGGCGCGGCGGCGCGGATCATCTGGAAACTGCCCAACGCGTTGACGCCGACGATGCGCTGGAAGGTCTCGGCATCCACCGCATCCCAGTTCGCGGCCCCGGCGAAGCTGGTGACGCCGGCGTTGTTGACCAGCGCGTCGAGCCGCCCCCAGCGGTCCACCGCCGCCTGCACGAGCGCGCGGCAATCGGCGTCGATCGCGACGTCGCCGCGCACCAGCAGCGTCTCGGCACCGGCCTGCTCGCAGGCCGCCTGCGTCGCGCGTGCTTCGGCCTCGCTCTTCGTGTAGTTGATCACGACATGCCAGCCGCGCCGCGCGAGCGCGAGCGCGCTCGCGGCGCCGACGCCGGTGGCCGAGCCGGTGATCAGGGCAAGCTTCGTCATCGTGTCTCCTTCTTTGACGTGGCCGCCGCGCCCGTCAGAGCGCACGGTAGCGCTGGGCCAGCACGTCCTGCAGCGTCTTGACGACGCCGAAGGCGTCCTTGAGCTGCGAGCGCTCGAAGTTCGACAGTTGTTCGGGCCGCAGGTGGTTGTCGGCCTCGAAGCCGGCTGCCATCTGCCGGGCCTGGTGGCGGATGCGCAGGCTGCTCAGGAACTCGAACGCCTCGCGCAGGTCGCGCACCGCCTGCGGGCTGATCTCGCCACCGTCCGCGGCGTGCGTGAGGCGCTCGTGGGTGTTCACCGCCGCGTGCCCGGCCCCGAGCGCGTAGATGCGCGCGAGGTCGATCACCGGCACCGTGCCGTCGTGCTTCAGGTCGAGCGTGCCCTTGAGCGGGCCGCGACGCGCCGTCGACAGGCTGCCGAAAAGTCCGAGCGGCGGCTGGTGCTTGAGCGCGTTGCCGACCATCAACGCGAGGAACAGGCGTGCCTCGCGCGTGCGGCGCAGGACCGGCTCGCGCAGCGCACCGAGCAACGCGGCGTCACCGGCGATCACGCGGACGTCGAAGAACACGCTCGCCCACAGCAGCGCGCTCGGGTCAGGCGTGTCGATCCACTGCTGGAAGTAGCCGGCCCAGACCCGGCGCGGCTGACGCCAGCGATCCGTCATCGCCATGATCTCGCCCGGGCAGTGCACGTAGCCGCAGGCCGCGAGGCCGTCGCAGGTCCAGCGCGACAAGGCCTCGAAGTAGGCGCCGTGGGTGGCGGCGTCGTAGGCGTCGTCGAGCACCATGCAGTTGTCCTGGTCGCTCTTGGCGGTCTGTTCGTGGCGCGCCTGCGAGCCGGCGGCGACCCACGCGTAGGCCAGCGGCGGCGGGCCCAGCCGTGACTCGCCGAGCTGCAGCAGCCGCGTCGTCAGCGCGTCGCTGATCGCGGTCACCATGTGGCCGGTGGCGTAGGCGCTCGCGCCGGCGTCGGCCAGGTGGCGCTGCAGCGTCTTGACCCCGACCGCGCAGGCCACCAGGCCCTCGAGCGTGGTCTGCTTGTGGATGTCGCCGACCAGGTAGACCGCCGAGTGGCCGCGGCGCTCGTCGGCATCGGTCGCGCTGACCACGCCCACCACGCGGCCGCCGTCCATCACCGGCACATGATGGATGTTGTGACGCGTCATCACCAGCAGCGCGTCGAAGGCCGGCGTATCGACGTCCACGGTCAGCGGCGCGCGGGTGGCGATGTCGGCCACCGGGGCGCCAGAGTCCAAGCCGGCGGCGAGCGCGCGGTTGCGCAGGTCGCGGTCGGTGACGATTCCGACCAAGCGCTCCTGCTCCACCAGCAGCACCGACGACACGCGCTGCGCGCGCATCAGCTCGGCCACCGCGCGGATCGAGGTTTGCGGCGTCACCGTGACCGGTTCGCGCCTGAGCAGCGCACGCATCGGCGTCTGCAGCAGGCTGGTCTGCGGGTCGGCCATCGACGCCGGCGGCGTGGTGTACTCGGGGGCGGCGATCAGCAAGCGCAGCGCCGGATGCGCCTGCAGCAACGCGATCACCTCGTCGGGCTCGACGAACGCGACCGTGCAGCCGCCGTCGAGCGCCGTCGCCGTCGCGTCGGCCAGTGCGGCGGGGGCCGTGACGCCGGCACCGAACCAGTCGGGCGCGCTAAGCGTCAGCGCCGCCGGCGCGGCCTGGGAGTCGGCGTCTTCAGCGCCGACGTGCAGCGCGACGCGCCCATCGACCAGCAGCACGAGCCGCTGCGCCAGCGTGCCGGCCGCGGCGACCGGGCGGTCGGCCTCGATGTGGTGCCAGCGCAGCCGGCCGGCGAGTGCATCGAGCGTCGCGCTGTCGAGCAACTGGCCGAGCACCGGATGCCGGCGCAAGGCCAGTGCAGGGGCGAGGCCTGCGTCAGGCGGGTGGCTGTCGGCGTCGGAGTTCGTCACGGGAGATGGCGGCAAGGGCAGGGCGGTGTCGGGGCGAAGGGAGGAGGTGGCAGACTCGGGGCGACGCCCGGCCGCCTGCCGCGCAGCAGCTTCGACGAGGGGTCACTAGCATCATGACGACGAACCGCAGCCCGCACAACCGCATCGCGCTGGTCACCGGCGCGGGCAGCGGCATCGGGCGCGCCAGCGCGGCGGCACTGCTGGCCGACGGTTGGCGGGTCGTGTTCAGCGGCCGCCGGCTCGAGACGCTGCGCGACGCGATCGCCGGCGCCGGCGACCCCTTCAGTGACATCGGCGCGCGCGCCCTCGCAGCACCCGCCGACGTCACGCGGGCGGAGTCGGTGCAGGCGCTGTTCGACCTCGTGCGCGCCCGCTTCGGGCGGCTCGACCTGCTGTTCAACAACGCCGGCATCTTCAGCCCCGGCGTGCCGCTGGACGCATTTCCGCTCGAGCAGTGGCGCGCCGCCGTCGACACCAACCTGACCGGCAGCTTCCTGTGCCTGCAGCAGGCGTTCCGACTGATGAAGTCGCAGCAGCCGCGGGGCGGCCGCATCATCAACAACGGCTCGATCTCGGCCCACGCGCCGCGCCCGAACTCGATCGCCTACACCGCCACCAAACACGCGGTGACGGGGCTGACCAAGGCGGCCGCGCTCGACGGCCGCGCGCACGACATCGCGGTCGGCCAGATCGACATCGGCAACGCCGCCACCGAAATGACGGGTCGCTTCTCGGACGGGGTGCCGCAGGCCGACGGCAGTCTGCGCCCGGAGCCGCTGATGGACCTGCGTCACGCGGCCGACGCCGTGCTGCACATGGCCAGCCTGCCGCTGCAGGCCAACGTGATGTTCATGACCGTGATGGCGACCGGCATGCCGTTCGTCGGCCGCGGCTGATGCGTCCTCCTGCGGCCCGCTGACGGATGTCCGATCCGACGCCGCTGCCAGTGCCGCTGCAGGTCTGGTGCCTGTGCGCCGCCTGGTGCCGCAACTGTGACGAGTACCGGCCCACCTTCGACGCCGCGCTGGCGGCGCTGGGTGACGCCGCGCACGGTGCATGGATCGACATCGAGGACGACGCCGAGCTGGTCGGCGAGGTCGACGTCGAGGACTTCCCGACCCTGCTGATCGCCCGCGCCGGCCGGCCCGTGTTCCTGGGCCCGCTGACGCCGCAGCCGGCCGTGCTGGCGCGGCTGCTGCGCGGTGCGCTCGACGGTGCGCTGCCCCCGATCGACGATGCGGTGGCGGCGGGCTTCGTCGCCCGCGCGACCGGCGCGGCGAGCTGAGTCGCGGCCGCGGGGTCCGGGACGCCGGGGTCCGCCGCGCCGGGTGCAGGCGCGCGCGATCGAAGTCGAGCGTTGGGTCGCCGCCGGCGTCAGGGTGCGACGGTCGCCTCGGCCAGGCCACGCACGGCCTGGCGCAGGTTCTGAACCACCGGGCACTCGGCCACGCCGTGCCGCTGTGCGAGGTACACGGGATCGTTGTAGCCCAGCCAGACCTGGGCCGCGGCGTCCTCCCAGACGAGTGCCTTCAGCGGCAGGTCGATGCCGGCTGACTGCGCACACTCCATCAGCGGCGTGCCGCCCTGCGCGTTGCCGAAGATGAGCAGCTCGGTCGGGCGCAGCGTCTTGCCGGCCTTCGCCGCGCCGGCCGCGTGGTCGATGCGCGCGAAGACGTTCAGCCCCTTGGACTTGACCAGCGTCTCGAGCTTGTCCATCGTGGCCTTGGCGCCCAGCGGGCTCTTGAGCGCGACGAGGCCATCGGCCGCACCGGCGGCCGTGATGGCCGCCGACAGAACGGCGGCGACGAGGAGGGGCGTGAACTTCATGGAGCGCTCCGGAAAATGGTGACACCCCGAGTGTGACGCCAGGCTTCGGACAGCCGCTGCCGGACGCCGCAGACGGCGTCAGGGGTACCCGGAACACCGGGCGGCCCGCACGTCCCGCTTTTTTTTATCCGGCGAACAACTCCGCATGGGCCTGCCGCAGCAGGTTCTTCTGCACCTTGCCCATCGTGTTGCGCGGCAGCGCGTCGACGACGAACACCTGCTTGGGGACCTTGAAGTTCGCGATGCGGCCTTTCAACGATCCGATCACCGCGGCCGGGTCCGGCACGAGGGCGCCGGGGCGGGCCACCAGCACCGCGACCACCGCCTCCCCGAAGTCCGGGTGCGGCACGCCGATGACGGCCGACTCGGCAACGCCGTCCAGCTCGTTCAGCACGCCCTCGACCTCGGCCGGGTAGACGTTGTAGCCGCCGGAGATGATCAGGTCCTTGCTGCGGCCGACGATCGTCACGTAGCCGTCGGGGTCGATGCGTCCGACGTCGCCGGTCTTGAACCACAGGTCGTCGGTGAACTCGTCGGCGGTTTTCTCCGGCATGCGCCAGTAGCCCTTGAAGACGTTCGGGCCCTTGACCTCGATCTGCCCGGTCTCGCCAGGCGCCAGCGCCATGCCCTGGGCGCCAACCACTCGCAGCTGCACGCCCGGCAGCGGCGGGCCGACGGTGCCGCCGCGACGTGGGCCATCGGCGGCGCGGCAGGGGTTGGAGGTCAGCATCGCGGTCTCGCTCATGCCGTATCGCTCCAGGATGGTGAGGCCGGTGCGGCGCTCCCATTCCGTGAAGGTCTCGATCAGCAGCGGCGCGGAGCCACTGATGAACAGCCGCATGTGCGCACAGGACTCGCGCGTCAGCGCCGGGTCGGCGAGCAGGCGCACATACAGCGTCGGCACGCCCATGAAGACGCTCGCCTGCGGCAGCCGCGTGATCACCGCGCGCGGGTCGAAGCGGCTGAACCAGATCATCTTGCTGCCGTTCAGCAGCGCGCCGTGCGAGGCGACGAACAAGCCGTGCACGTGGAAGATCGGCAGCGCGTGGATCAGCACGTCGCCCGGTTGCCAATCCCAGGTCGTCTTCAGCGTGCGCGCGTTGCTCAGCAGGTTGCCGTGCGTCAGCATCGCGCCCTTGCTGCGCCCGGTGGTACCGCTGGTGTACAGGATGGCGGCCAGGTCGTCGCTGCGGCGGGCGACCGGCCGCTGCGTGTCGGGCATCTGCGCGGCGCGTTCGAGCAGGGTGCCGCTGCGGTCGTCGCCGAGCGTGAACACATGGGCCACGCCGAGCGGGAACGCGAGCTGGCTGACCCAGCCGAAGGATCTGGGTGTGCACACCACCACCGCCGGCTCGGCGTTGCCGATGAAGTATTCGATCTCGGACGCCTGGTAGGCGCTGTTCAGCGGCAGGTACACATGACCGGCGCGCAGCACCGCCAGGTACAGCATCAGCGCCTCGACGCTCTTGTCCACCTGCACCGCGATGCGGCTGGCCGGCGGCAGGTCGAGCCCGCCGAAAAGGTTGGCGATCATCGCGCTGGCGGCGTCGAGGTCGCGCCACGTGTAGTGCAGCGGCGCGCCGGGGCCGTCGGCGGTCTCGATGGCGACGGCATCGAGCGCGTCCGGGAAAGCCTGGCGCAGGGCGGCGTAGAGGTTCATGGCGATGAGCGGTTCACAACAACGACTGCACCGCGCGTGAGCACGCGACGCGGCCGGCCCTGAACTGGGAATGGTGGGCTTCGATCCGATCCAGATCGTAGAGGTAGTTGACCATCAACCCGAAGGACTGGCGCAGCCCGGCGGGCGCGCGGTTCGCACCCGGGTTCAGGCGCTCGAGCCGGGCGCCGTTGTCGAGGTGGAAACGCGCCACCGGGTCACCCCCGCGCAGCGGTGAGCACAGCGCGAGCCAGGTAGCGGCCAGCCGCAGCAGCGCAGCGTGGTCGGCGTCCGACAGGGTGGCCCAGCCGACGGCGGTCTGCAGCGCCGACCAGCCGCCGGTGCGCGCCGCCAGGCGCTCGACCTCGCCGTGCAGCAGCGCCGCGCGGCCGCGTTTGAGGCCGGGCAGTGCCGCGAAGTCCGGTCCCCGCTGCAGCCACGTGGCGAGCCCCGGAATCGGCGACAGCGTGCAGAAGCGACGCACCTTGGGGAGCTGGTGCTGCAGCTCGAGCGCGACGCGCTTGATCAGGAAGTTCCCGAGCGACACCCCGCGCAGCCCGGGCTCGCAGTTGCTGATGCTGTAGAAGGCGGCGACGCGGAAGTCCGACACCGGCAGCGGCGCCGCGCGCTTGTCGACCAGCGGGCCGATCGCGTCCGGCATCGTCGGGCCGAGCGCCACCTCGACGAAAATCAGCGGCTCGTCCGGCAGTTGGGGGTGGAAGAACGCGAAGCAGCGCCGGTCGGGCTGCAGCCGGCGCCGCAGGTCGTCCCAGCCGTCGATCGCGTGCACGGCCTCGTGTTCGATCAGCTTTTCGAGCAGCCGCGCCGGCGCGTCCCAGTCGACCTGCCGCATCTCGAGAAATCCGGGGTTGAACCAGGAGTTCAGCAGGTGCTGAAGGTCCGCTTCCAGCGCCTGCCAGCCCGGGTTCGCCGGCAGGCCCGTCAGCAGCGTGCGCCGCACGCGAACGATGGCCGCGGTGCCGCCCGGCGTGCGGTTGAGGCGGCGCAGCAGCTCCTGGCGCGGGGGCTCGGCCGCGTCGGCCAGCCCGGCCAGGCCCTCGGGCCCGGGTGTCGCGGCATACGCCTGGGCGGCGCGCAGCACCGCCGCGGGGTCAGGGTTCAGCGCGCGTGAGAGGTAGTCGAAATAGCCGCCGAGCGTGCCGGCATCGGCCGCGTTCAGGCGCGCGACCAGGCCCGCGGCCAGTCGCAATCCGCCCGCGTCGCCGCGCGCGGACAGCAGGCGCTGGCTGTCCTGGCACAGGCGGCGCAGCTCGCCGGGTTCGCCGTCGCGTCGTCGTTCCAGCATTCGGTCTCGTGGTGGTTGGGGGTCGTTGTCGATCACCACGCCGGACGGCGCGGGCCGCCACTGTACGAAGCATGGGCCGTGCCCGCCGGCCGGGTTTCCCCGGGCACGCGGTCCCGGCGCCGCTTCGCGTGACGGCGGGAGGCCGCGCCGCGAACGCGGCATGGGCGGCCCGCGACGCCCCGCCTAGAGTGGTTCGAGCGTGATTCGAACCCACCCGAACCAACCCTGCCTCGATGGACAACCTGCTGCTGCTCGTCGCCTGCCTGCTGACCGGGATCGCGCTGCGCGCCGGCAGCCGTGTCGCCGAGGGCGGTCATGCGGCGCTCAACGCGGTGATCATCCACGTCGCGCTGCCGGCGCTGGCGCTGCGCACGCTGCACGGCTTCGTCTGGGACGGCGATCACCTGTGGCCGGTGTTGATGCCCTGGCTGCTGTTCTGCATCGGCGGCGCGGTGTTCTGGGCGATCGGACGCTGGCTCGCGCTGCCGCGCGCCAGCGTCGGCGCGTTGACGCTCGTCGGCGGCCTGGGCAACACATCGTTCGTCGGCCTGCCGATGATCGAGTCGCTGCACGGCCGCGACGGGCTCGGTCTGGGGATGCTGATTGACCAGCTCGGCTCGTACCTCGCGCTCAGCACGATCGGCGTGCTGGTGGCGGCGTGGTACGGCGCCGGCGACCGACCGACGCCGGCCGCGCTGGCGCGGCGCGTGCTCTGTTTTCCGCCCTTCGTCGCGCTGCTGCTGGCGCTGCTGTTGCGTCCGCTGCCGATGCCGCCGGCGGTCGACGTGCTGCTGGCGCGGCTGGGTGACCTGGTCGCCCCGCTGGCCCTGCTGTCGGTCGGGCTGCAGCTGCGATTCGACGCCATCGCGAGCCACGCGCGGCTGCTGTGCCTGGGGCTGGGCTACAAGCTCATCGCCTGTCCGGCGCTTGTGGTCGGGGTCCTGTGGATGAACGGGGCCGGGTCGGACACGATCGCCCGCGTCAGCCTGATCGAGGCCGCGATGCCGCCGATGATCGGCGCCGGCATCGTCGCGGCGCAGGCGCGGCTCGATGCGCCGCTGGTGGCGACGATGATCGGCGTCGGCGTTCCGCTCGGACTGGCGACCGCGTCGATCTGGTTCTGGGCCTTCGGCCAGCTCGGCGGCTGAGAAGGTGTGAGCGAACCCCACATGCCCGCTC
This sequence comes from Rubrivivax sp., assembly GCA_040007675.1. Classification (GTDB taxonomy): domain Bacteria; phylum Pseudomonadota; class Gammaproteobacteria; order Burkholderiales; family Burkholderiaceae_C; genus Rubrivivax. The sequence continues at coordinate 631 of JBDTUO010000003.1, read as the reverse complement.
ATCCCGCCCAAGCGGCGCCTGTCGTCGTTGCAAATGCTCGCCGTAGCACGAGCTACGGCTGTGCTTTGCGCCTAGACAGGCGCCACCTGGACGGCCTGCTCGGCCACGCCGGATTCATTCACACCTTCTGAGAGCGCGCCGGCGGTCCGTGGGCGAGGTCGCACCGGCCGCCACACGCGCCGGGGACGCCAGGCCGTCCGGAATCCGGTCGCGGTGGTCATGGCAAGGCTACAGTGCGGCAGCATGCCGAACTCCGATCCGCCGTTCGAACCGACGCCGCCGCTGTCGGCGCCGACTGCCGTCGCGCCGGCGGCCGTGCTCGACGCCGAGCTCGACGCCGACCGCGTGCTGCAGCTCGCCGCGCGCAGCATGTTCGACAGCTTTGCGGCGAGCGCGATGGGCACGATGGTGGTCGACCGCCAGCACCGCATCGTCTGGATCAGCGACGGCTACAAGCAGTTCCTGCCCGCGCTCGGCCATGCCGAAGCCGATTTCGTCGGCCGCCGGGTCGAGGAGGTGGTGCCGAACACGCTGATGGCGCACGTGATCGAGACCGGCCGGCCGATTCTGATCGATCTGCTGACCAACAAGGCCGGCACCTTCCTCGTCAGCCGGCTGCCGCTGCGCGACG
>JBDTUO010000002.1:0-32861 GCA_040007675.1 Rubrivivax sp. | reverse complement strand
GCGGTCATGACGGTCGTGTTCTCCTGGGCCGGCACCTGCCTGTGCAGGACCTCGGGGTGCGGGGCCCAGAGTCTACCGGGGTCTACCGGGCCGCGTCGGGCGGCTCCGCGCGCGCCACGCGGCCGCAACGCCACCGATCCACCGCCGTCATGGGACGCTTCTTGCGCTCGTCCGCTCGCCGCTTGAACCGGCGCCGGGCGCGCTGCAACCCAGCACACGCGACCGGTGCGTCCGTTCGCCCGCCCGCAGCCCCTGGAGACCCCCAAGCGATGGCCTGCCCCGACCGCCTCCCGAGCGCGCGCTGGACCGCCGGCGCACGGCTGCATTCCCTCGCCCGCCCGCTCCCGTCTTCGCTTCGATCCCTCGGCGTCGCCGCGGTCGTCGCGGTCCTGGCCGGCTGCGCTACGGGTAAGCCGCCCACCGACCTGGCCGCCGCTACCGCGCCGGCCGTCGCGTCGCCCGCGGTCACCGGTGCTGCGGCCACGGCGGCCGCCGGCCGCGTCGACCCGGCGGCGGCGCTGCGCTGCATGGACCAGTTGCTCGCCGAGCACGGCGCGCGCGACCTCACGCTCGGCGTGGAGCCGGTGCTGGACGACGTCGAAGGCGCTGGCGTAGGCGCACGCGATGTGCTGCTGACGGCGCTGTCCAGCCTCGGCACGACGAGCCGCGCACTGCGTGTGCTCGCGTGGGAGCGCGCCACCCGTGGCGCGCTGGCCGTCGCCCCGCCCACGGCCGCCCGCATCGCCGCCACGCCCGAATACGCGGTCCGCGGCACGCTGCGCGCGCTCGGGTCCGGCGCCGGCGGCACGGGGATCGAACTCGACCTGGCGCTGCTGCGCACGCAGGACCTGACCCAGGTGGCCGGCACCGGCGCACGCAATTCCATCCGCCGGGACGCCGCCGGCAATCTGGCGGCCGACCTGCAACGGCTCGGCCTGCGCTTCGACATCGACGGCGTCACCGGCCCCGCGCGCTCGCAGGCGCTCGGCGCGCTGGCCGCGCTGTCGGCGGTCGAGCTCGTCGGGCGCTGGGCCCGCGTGCCCTACTGGACGTGCCTCGGCGTCCCCGTCACCCAGCCGGCAGTGGTCGCCGAAGTGCAGGACTGGTATGACGGCATGGCAGCGCGGCCGGCAGAGCTGATCGCACACTTCCAGCAGCAGCTGCAGCTGCGCCGTGCCTACGACGGGCCCGTCGACGGCGCGGTCAACCCGGCGTTGAAGGAAGCCGTCGCGCGCGCACGGGAGTCGCTTGGACTGAGCCACGAGCCCAAGCTGTCGGTCGACTTCTACCGCGCGCTGCTGGTCGCCGCACGCGCGGCGCTAGATCCGGCGGCGGCACCGTCGTCGGCCATCGCCTCGCCCGTCGCGCCGCGGGCTCCGCACGCCGCGGTCCCGCTCGCCGCTGCTCCGGTGCTCGCGCTGCGGCTGCAGACCGGGCGCGACACCGGCAGCTACGTCGGTGGCGAAGCGGTCGAGCTGCTCGTCAGCCCGAGCCGGGACGCCCACGTCTACTGCTACCACGAGGACGAGAACCGCCAGGTGGTTCGCTTCTTCCCCAACCGCTTCCAGCGCGACGCGCGCGTGCGCGCAGGCGCGGCGCTCGCGCTGCCCGGCGCGATGCGGTTCCAGATCGTCATGAACCCGCGCCGGGCACCGGAGCGCATCGCGTGCTTCGCGACGTCCGACGACGTGCTGGGCCGCCTCCCGCCGTCCCTTGCCGCGGGCGACTTCGCGCCGTTGCCGCCAGGCGCCTTCGACCGGCTCGCGCCGGCGTTCACCGAGGCGTCGGCCGGGGGCGCCGTCGCGCGCCAGACGGTCGACCTGCGTCCGCGCTGACGCGGCGTCACTCCCACGCTAGGGGGATCCCAGGCGTTCCGGCGGCGACGCTTGAACGGCTGGCGCCAGCGGCGCAACCCAAGCCCGTCCGCCGACGACGGCAGCACACCAGGAGATCGGGCATGCAGGCGAGAACGACCGCAGCGCGCACCGGCCGCCGCCCTGGCGCCGCCCTAGTCGGGGCGTGGCTGGCGGTGTGCGCCGGCACACTCGGACTCGCGGAAACCGCCAGCGCGCAGTGGTGCCAGGGGCCGCTGCCGACGCCCGGCCGACCCCCGGTGGTGTCCCCGGGTGGCGAGAAGTTCGCGCTCGCCGCGGCCCAATGCCCCGCACTCGGCGAGCGCAAGGCGGCCCGGATAGCGGCGCAGTTGTCGCTCTACGAACGTGACGGCGTGCCCTCGCGGGCGATTCCCTTCGACGGCCCTGCGGACGCGGTGCCGCCGTCCACCGCCTCCCCTGCCCCGCCCCTTCCCGGCGCCGCCTCGGCGTCCGCCGCCGCGCCGACGTCGTCGACGGCGCCGCCCCTGGACCGCCGCGGCTCGCGCATCGTCTCGATCGCGCCCGCAGTGGCGCAAGCCGCGCGCACCCACGGCATCGACCCGTTGCTGCTGCACGCGATCGCGCACGTCGAATCGCGCCACAACCCGGCGGCCGTGTCGCCGGCTGGCGCGCGCGGCCTGATGCAGATGATGCCGGCCACGGCCGAACGCTTCGGCGTCGAGTCACCGGTGCACACGCTGCACGACGTGCCGACCAACCTGCGCGCCTCCGCCTCGCTACTGCGCACGCTGCTGCGGCGCTACGACGACGACCTGTCATTGGTACTGGCCGCCTACAACGCCGGCGAGGGCGCAGTCGCGCGCGCCGGCGGACGGGTGCCGAACTACCCCGAGACGCAGGCCTATGTGCGCGACGTGCTGGCGGTCTACCGGCGCCTGAAGGACACGTTCAGCCTCGACCGTCGGGGCGAGCTGGTCGCACGCGGGGACCCGTCATGACGATGGCGGCCTACTTTCGAAGCACCGGTCCGGTGCGCGAGGGCGTGTTCGCGCGCTACAGCGATCTGCTGCTGGTGGGCTGCATCGTCGCCATCGTCGCGATGATGGTGCTGCCGCTGCCCGCCTGGCTGATCGACGTGCTGGTGGCCGTCAACATCGCCAGCGGGATCGTGCTGTTGCTGCTGGGCGTGTACATCGCGTCGCCGCTCGAGTTCTCGGTCTTTCCGAGCGTGCTGCTGATGACGACGCTGTTCCGCTTGTCGCTGTCGATCGCGACGACGCGGATGATCCTGCTGCACGGCCACGCCGGACACATCATCGACACCTTCGGCAAGACGGTCGCCGGGGGCAACCTGGTCGTCGGGCTGGTGGTGTTCCTGATCATCACCGTCGTCCAGTTCATCGTCATCGCCAAGGGCGCCGAGCGGGTCGCCGAAGTCGCCGCGCGCTTCTCGCTCGACGCCATGCCCGGCAAGCAGCTCTCGATCGACTCCGACCTGCGCTCGGGTCTGATCGACAAGGACGAGGCGCGCCGCCGCCGGCGGGTGCTGGAACTGGAGAGCAAGCTGCACGGCAGCCTCGACGGCGCGATGAAGTTCGTCAAGGGCGATGCCATCGCCGGCATCGTGATCATCGTCATCAACCTGCTCGGCGGGCTGGCGATCGGCGTGATGATGCTGGACCTCGACATCGGCACCGCGATGTCGAAGTACTCGATCCTGACCATCGGCGAGGGCATGGTCGCGCAGATCCCGGCGCTGCTGGGCGCGATGGCCGCCGGCCTGATCGTCACCCGCACGGCCGATGAGGACGACAAGCACCTCGGCGACTCGATCCGCAAACAGATCGCCGCCAAGCCGCGCGTGCTGCTGGTGGCCGGCGGCATCTGCCTGCTGATGGCGGCCGTTCCGGGTTTCCCGCCGCTCGTCTTCATCGGCCTGGCGCTCGGTTCGATCGTCTCCGGTGCGCTGCTGACGCCGGCGATCCGCGAACGCCTGCACCAGATCAGGCAGCCGGCGTTGCGCGGGCTGGTGCGCCGCATCGACGCCCCGCGGGCGGTGCTGCAGACCGCCCTGCCGCAGGCCCGCCCGAGCGTGCCGTTGCTGCTGCGCCTGCCGGCCGCGGCTCTGACGCCGGACGGCTCGGCACGGCTGACGCGCCGGCTCGAACAGGTACTCGACGATTTCCAGCTCGACCTCGGCATGACCCTGCCGCGCATCCACCTGCACGGGCAGCTCGGCGAGCCCGCCGCGCACTGGCAGCTGCTGGCGTTCGAGGTGCCGATCGCGCAGGGCGGGATGCCGCTGGCCGACGTCGACGACGCCCTGGCCGGTGCGGTGCGCCAGGCGCTCCGGCGTCACGCGCCGCTGTTCCTCGGCCTGCAGGACACCACCAACCTGCTGACCCGCGCCTCGGCCGATGCGCCGGACGTGGTGAAGGAGGTGCTGCGCGCGCTGCCGCTGCAGCGCGTCGCCGACGTACTGCGGCGCCTGGTCGGCGAGTCGGTCTCGATCCGCAACCTGCGCGACATCCTCGAGGCTTTGGCCGACGCCGGCCAGCGCGACAAGGACCCGCACACGCTGACCGAATACGCCCGCGTCGCGTTGCGTCGCCAGATCTGCCATGCGGTGGCCCCGGACGGCCGGCTCGCGGTCGTGATGCTCGATCCGGCGCTGGAGGACGTGTTGCGCCAGGGCGTGCGCGTCAACGCTGGCGTCGCGCAGCTGGCGCTCGACCCCGAGGAGGCGCGCCGCATCAGCGAGTCGATCGTCCAGGCGGTGCGCCAGCGGCGCCCGAACGCGGTGATCAGCACGATCGACGTGCGCTGGCACATCCGCAAGCTGATCGAGCCGGAGTGCTTCGACACCCCGGTCCTGTCGTTCAACGAACTGATGCCGACGCTCCAGCTGGACGTCGTCGAACGCGTCGCGCTGCCCGGCGCCCCGCTGCTGGAGAGTGCCCGATGACCCCCCTTCGCCGCCTCTCGCGCCCTTCGCGCGCCGCCGCCGCCTCTGCCGTCGGAGCGCTCGCGCTGCTGGCCTCGTTCGCGGTCCCGTCCCGTGCGGCGCCGCTGCCCGACGGGCAGCGCAAGGTGCAGATCACCGCCCGCGAGCGGCCGGTGGCCGGCTTCCTGCAGGACCTGTTCGCGACGATCGGCGTGCCGGCGTCGATCGGGCAGAACCTCGCGGGCAACGTCAACGGCAGCTTCAGCGGCCCGGCCGAGAAGGTGCTCGGCGACGTCGCTCGCATCTACAACCTGGTGACCTACTACGACGGCGCGGTGATGCACGTGGTGCCGGCGTCCGACGTCATCGGGCGGACGTACACGGTGTCGGTCGAGGCGTCGCAGCGCGTGCTGCGCGAGGCTGCCGAGCAGGACCTGCCCTACGGACGCAACACCTTGCGGCGCAGCAGCCAGGGCAACCTCGTCGCGGCCGGCACGCGACGCTTCGTCGAGCAGATCGACGAGCTCGTCAACATCGCGCAGGCACCGGTCGCCGGCGCCCCGGCCGGCGGCGGCGCCGCCGCCGACTTCCGCGTCTTCTACCTGCGCTACGCCTGGGCGCAGGACACGACGATGCAGGTCGGCGGCCGCCAGATCGTGCTGCCCGGCGTGGCGTCGATCTTGCGATCTCTCGTCGGCGTGCCACCCTCGGCGCCGCTCGGCTCGGAGACGCTGCTGCGTCCGACCGTGCCCAGCCTGAAGGGCCAGGGCCTGGCGGGACAGGGAGTGGCCCCCGTGAAGACCAGCGGGCGCGTGGCGCGCGACGCCGCCGCCGACGTGCTGGTCGCCGCGCTGGCGCGCACCGCGCAGTCGGCGACGGCGGACGCTCCCTCAGCGCCGGCGCTGGTGGCCACGCCCGACGGCACGCAGATCCGCATCCAGGCCGACCCGCGGCTGAACGCGGTGATCGTGCGTGACCGGAACGACCGCCTGCCGCGCTACCAGCAGTTGATCGAGCAGCTCGACGTCGAGCCGCAGTCGCTCGAGATCGAGGCCACCATCATCGACGTCAACACCGACCGGCTGCGAGAGCTGGGCGTCAACTGGCGCTGGAACAACGCCGGCTTCGGCCTGCAGTCCGGCAACGGCGGCAACGTGCCGCTGCCGACCGCCGGCGGCGTGGCGTCGGTGGTGCTCGGCTCGGTCGGGCAGTTCCTGGCCCGCATCAACGCGCTGCAGGCCGAGGGCGCAGCACGCGTCGTCTCGAGCCCGCAGATCGTCACGCTTTCCAACGTCGAGGCGGTGTTCGACAACAGCTCGACCTTCTTCGTGCGCGTGGCCGGGCGCGACGAGGTCGACCTGTTCAACGTCAGCGCCGGCACCTCGCTGCGCGTGTTGCCGCACGTCTTCCGCGACCACGACTCGACGCGGATCAAGCTGATGGTCAACGTCGAGGACGGCAGCCTGACCGGCCGCAGCGTGGACCAGATTCCGGTCGTCGAGCGCTCGACGATCAACACGCAGGCGCTGATCCAGGAAGGCGAGAGCCTGCTGATCGGCGGAATGACGCGTGACGCCACCTCGTCCAGCGTCGACAAGGTGCCGGTGCTGGGCGATGTGCCCGTCGTCGGAAACCTGTTCAAGAACCGCGTCAACAGCAGCTCGCGCATCGAACGCATGTTCCTGATCACGCCGCGCCTGGCTGCAGCGCGTGCGCCCGCCACCGGCGCCGCCGCGCTGCGCGTCGCGTCGTCCACCGCGCCCGCGCCGCTGACGGCGGCGGTGCCGGCCGCTGCCGGTGGAATGGCGTCGCCGCCTACGCTGCCAAATCCAGCGGCGCCCCCACCGGCACCGAAACTGCCGGCACCGGCGCTGCACACCCCGCCGGCGCGCACCTCGGTCGTGCTCGATCTGGACACCCCGTTGCCTCCAGCGGTCGGGGCCACGGTCGCGACGGCGAACCGGGGCGCGCTCCCCGCGCGTCAGGCGGAGCGCTGAAATGGACCGTGCCCCTGATTCACTGACGACGCTGGACGCGCTCGAGCTGCGCGTGCTCGAGGGCGTGCAGACGGGCGCGCGGGCGCCCCTGCGCGTCGGGATCCCGTGCGTGATCGCGGCCGATGCGGCGCCACCGGGCGTGGTCGCCGACATCGTGCTGCGCGAGGACGTCGCCGCGCCGGTCACCGTGCGCGTGACACCGGGTCTGACGCACGCGCTGGTCGAGGTGCTGCACGGCGAGGTTCGCGTGGGCGAGCAGGTGCTGGCCGCTGGCGCGCAGGCGCCGTGGCCGTGTCGGGTGCCGATGCAACTGGGGCGGTCGCGGATCGCATTCGGCCTCGCCTGCGAGGACGCCTGGGCGCCGGCCGCGAACGCAAACCTCGACGGCGACACTGCGCGGGACGGGTCCGCCGAGCCGCCGCCGCGGAATCCGGCGCACCGTCGACCCGAACTTTGGCTCGGCGGCCTCGGCGCCGGTCTGTTGCTGCTGTGCGCGACCGCGTTCGGCGTCACCCAGCACACGGCACAGGCCGAGACGCCGCCGCCGGCCGTCGAGGCCGAGGTGCTCGTCCAGCAGCTCGGTGCGAGCGAATTCGCCGCGTTGCAGTCTCGCGTCCTGCCCGACGGTCGGGTCGAATTGACGGGCCGGCTCGCGACGCTGGCGCAGCGCGCGCGCCTCGACACTTGGCTGAGCACCCACCGCGCGCGCGCATCGATCGAAGTGGCGGTCGACGAAGCGATCGGCCGCGAGCTGACGGAGGTGTTTCGTGTCAACGGCATCGCGGTCCAGGTGCACTCGACCGGAGGCGGACGCTTCGTCGCCGAGGCGGCCGAACCCGACGCCACGCGACTGGCGCGCGCCGAGGACGTCGTTCACCGCGACGTGCGCGGCCTGCAGGCATTGACTTTGCGCAACACGGCCCCGCCGTCCACCACGCCCGCGCCGGTGCTGCCGGACGACCCCGGCAAGCGCATCGCGACCATCGTGCCCGGCGAGACGGCGTACGTCGTCACTGCCGACGGTTCGCGCTATTTCATCGGCGCGACGCTGCCCTCCGGGCATCGCATCACCGACGTCGCAGCGCACCAGCTCACGCTGGAGCGCGACGGCCAGCGGTCGACCTTGAACTTCTGATTCCTCACCCGCAACCCACCCACCGACAGGAGCCCGCCATGAACCCGTACGTCAACCCGATCAGCCTCGTCGCTGCCACCCCGATGACGAGCCAGAAGAGCGCGCAAGGCAGCGGCACCGCCTGGTTCGAGGCGATGGCCCAGGCCTGGGGTCAGGCGCTGGACAACCAGGCCGGCCTGATCCAGCAGAAATCCGACGCGATCGCCGGCGGCGACGACACGCCCTCGGCGGTGACCGAGCTGACGACCGAATCCCTGCGCATGAGCTTCCTGGCCAACAGCTCGCACACCTCGATCTCGACCGTGGGCCAGGCCCTCGAGACGATGGCGCGCAAGCAGTGACCCCCACCGGCAAAGGCGAAACCCATGAGCCAAGAGCTTGCCATCGCGGCCCTTGCCGGGCCGACCTCGCTCGGCGCCGCGCACGGGGCGCCCGCGGTCCAGGTCGGCTACGGCGTGTCGCTGAATGATCTGGGCAACTTCCAGCAGTCGCTCGCGCAGGCGGCCACGCGTCTCGAAGCGCGCCCTGTGGCGGCGTCGAGCGAGGCCGCCAGGCAGCTGATGCGCCCGTTCGAGCACATCAACGGCGAGGCGACGCGGCTGTCGCTCGACGCCTCCGCCGCGAAGGCGACGGGGCACGAGATGAGCCCGGGCGAGATGGTCCAGCTCACCGTGCGCTGCCAGGAGTTCATGTTCCATTGCCAGCTGACATCCAACATCGCCAACCGGACGTCGGATGGGCTGCAACAACTGTTCCGGCAACAGTCCTGAAGGACCGGCCATGACATCCACCTCAAACGCCGCACGCGGCCGGCGCGCCGTGCTGCCCGGTGCGCTGCTCGCGCTCGCGGCGCTGCTCGGCGGTTGTTCGCAGCAGGCGCTGTACTCGCAGCTGTCCGAGCGCCAGGCCAACGAGATGATCGCCGTGCTGCAGGGCGCCGGCATCGGCGCCGACAAGCAGGCGCAGGAGGGCCAGTTCTCGATCCTGACGGCGTCCGCGGACTTTCCGAAGGCGGTGCGGATGCTCTCCGCGCAGGGTTACCCGCGCGAGTCGTTCGACACGATGGGCAAGGTCTTCAAGAAGGAAGGCTTCATCTCGACGCCGCTGGAGGAGCGTGCGCGTCTGGTGCACGCGATGTCGCAGGAGATCGCGAACACGCTGACGAGCATCGACTGCGTCGTCACCGCGCGCGTGCACCTGGTCGTGCCGGAGAAGCACCCGCTGATCGACAAGGTCCAGCCCGCCGCGGCCGCCGTGTTCATCAAGCATAGACCCGACTGCGACTTGTCACCCCAGACGACGCAGATCAAGGCGCTGGTCGTCAACAGCATCGAGGGGCTGGCCTACGACAACGTCACGGTCGCGATGTTTCCCGCTGGTGGCGTGCCTACCGAAGCCCCGACACCGACCAAGCCAACTGCGGCGACGTGGGCGGCCGCGGCGCTGCCGCTGATGGTCGGCACCGGCGCGGGCACTTTTGCGCTGGCCGGCGGTGGGCTGCTGTGGTGGCGCCGCCGGCGCGGCCCGGTGCGGCCGGGGCCTGCCGCGCTGACCGGCGGCGACGTGCTTCCGGCGCTGCCGCATGACTTCGAAGCCGCGCTGCGCCGACGCAGCGCGGCTGCGGACTGACCGCATGTCCGACGCAGCCGCGCTCCCGACGGCCTCCGCCGGCGCCGCTCCCGCGTCGCCGGCCGCGCGCCGCGCGCACCGCGCTGCCCTCGCCCGGCGGCTGGTGGTGTGCGCGCCGGAAGCGTGCGCGGCGCTCGACTGGGACGCGCTCGACCGCGCGCCGGACTGGCTCGCGCTGACGGACGCCGAACGAGAGGCCCTTCAATGCCGCATCGGTGCGCTGCTGTATGGGCGCGCGGTCCGGCTGTGGATCGACGGCCCGCGCCTGGCCGCGGCGCGCACGGTGCTCGGCGACACCTTTCTGGAGGCGCTGCTGACGCAGCCGGACGAGCAGTCGATCCCCACCGCATTGGCCGACGTCCCGACGATAGTGACCGCCGCGCAGGTCGCACCGACCTGGCAGACGGTCGGGGCTTCGGTGTTGCTGGCATCGCTCGCGCCGGGGCCGCTGCGCCAGGCGGCGAAGGCAGTGCTCGGCCCGGTCGCGCCGTCGGCGATGGCGCACGAGTGCGCCGTGTCGCTGGTCGCGCGGGCGGTCGCCCAGGACGGGCGTGCGGCGCCGAGCCGGGGCGCGGCGTGAGCTACGTGCTGTGGCATCGCTGCGGCCAGACGCGCATCGCGTCGCCCTGTGTCGTGCTGCGCGCGGCCGAGCTGCCGCGCCTGGCCGATGCGATGGCCGTGCGCGACGCGCTCGAGCGGCTGCACGCCGAAGCGGGCGATCGTGTGCGTGCCACGGCCGAGGCCGCGCGATCGGCGGCGCGCGAGGACGCATTGCAAGAGGGCCGGCGGCTCGCGCAGGATGAAGCCGCGCAGCGGCTCGATGCCTTGTCGCGCGCCGCCGCTCAGGACCGCGAACGCTTGCGCGACGACGTCGGGGCGCTTGCGCTCCAGGTCGTGCGCAAGATGCTCGGCCGCTTCGCCGCCGACGACGTGCTGCTGGCGCTCGCCGACCAGGCTGCCGCCGAGGCGCTGCCCGAGCGGCCTGCCGCGCTGGTCGTGCATCCGGACCGCATCGACGCCGTGCGGGCACGCATCGAAAGCGGTGATCCTTCTTCGGCGCTGCGCGCATGCGCGCTGCGCACTGACCCGGCGTGCGAGCTCGACACCTGTCGACTCGAAACCGCGGTCGGCAGCATCGACGCCTCGCTGGATGCGCAGCTGGCCCGGCTCGAAACGGCCTGGAACGACGGCGGTGCGTCATGAGCCCGCCGGGCCGCCCCAAGGGCGAAACCCGGAGGGCGCAGCCCGACGGTAGTCCAGTGAGCGTCGACGGCATCGCGCAGGTCGAGCGCCTGCTGCGCACGCTGCACGCGATGCGCACGGTCGTCGAGCACGGTCGAGTCGTGCAGGCCGGCGGCACCGTGCTGCGCGCCACCGGGCTGCGTGCGCGTATCGGCCAGCAATGCCGCATCTTCGACCCGGCGCGCGAGGGCGACGGGGGTGAGCCGCTGTTGGCGGAGGTGATCGGTTTCGCCGCGGCGGAGGCGATCCTGGCGCCCTACGGCACGCTGCAGGGCGTGGTCGTCGGCGCGGCGGTGCAGGCGCTGGCCGAGGAGGCGCAGGTGCCGTGCGGGCCGGCGTTGCTCGGTCGCGTCATCGACGCCTTCGGCCGCCCGCTGGACGGCCGCGCGCTCGATCCCGGCCCCGAGCTGCACGGCGCGCCGCTGCACGCACCGGCGCCGCCGCCCCTGCAACGCCGCGGCGTCGACAAGCCGCTGCCGACCGGCGTGCGCGCGATCGACGCCGCGCTGACCGTGGGCGAAGGCCAGCGCGTCGGCATTTTCGCGATGGCCGGCGGCGGCAAGTCGACCCTGCTGGGGATGCTGGCGCGCCAGGCGCGCGCCGACGTCAACGTCATCGCGCTCGTGGGTGAACGGGGTCGCGAGGTGCGCGAGTTCCTGGACGACAGTCTGGGCGAGGACGGGCTGGCGCGCTCGGTCGTGGTCGTCTCGACCTCGGAGCGCCCGGCGCTGGAGCGCGTGCGGGCGGCCTACGCCGCGACCGCGATCGCCGAGTCTTTCCGGCGCGAGGGCAAGCGGGTGCTGCTGCTGGTCGACTCCGTGACGCGCTTCGCACGCGGGCTGCGCGAGCTCGGCCTGTCGGCGCTCGAGCCGCCGGTGCGGCGCGGATACCCGCCGTCGGTGTTCGCCGAACTACCCAAGCTCTTCGAGCGTGCCGGCAACGACGCGCACGGCTCGATCACCGCCTTCTACACCGTGCTCACGGAGGACGACGACAACAGCGACCCGGTGGCCGAAGAAGTGCGGTCGATTCTGGATGGCCACATCGTGCTGTCGCGCAAGCTCGCGCAGGCCAACCACTATCCGGCGATCGACGTGCTGGGCAGCGCGAGCCGCGTCTTCACGCGCGTCGCCGATCGTGCGCACCGCGACGCCGCGAGCCGACTGCGTGCGCTGCTGGCGCGCTACGACGAGGTCGAGTTCCTGCTCCGCGTGGGCGAATACCAGGCCGGCAGCGACCCGCTCGCCGACAGCGCGATCGAGAAATTGCCGGCCCTGCGCGCGCTGCTGCAGCAAGGATCGGACGAGACGACCGCGTTCGACGAGACGCTGGCGCAGTTGCACGAGGCTGTGCAATGACGATGGCCTTGCCATCGCGCGTCGAAGCGCACCAGCTGCTGCGCCTGCGCTCGCTTCGCGTGCAGCGGGCGCGCGAAGGCGTGCGTGACGCGCAGGTCGGGGTCGATGCGGCGGCGGCGGTCGTGTTCGACCGCGAGCGCAGGATCCAGGCCGCCCGCGACCGCATCGATGCGCTTCAGCGCGCGGTCGTCGGGCCACTCGCCCCCCGTCTGCCACGCTGGTCGACGCTCGCGGCGGCGCAGCGTGAAGCACTCGCTGAACAGCTCGAACGCGAAGAGTTCGCACTCATCGACGACGAGCACGCGCTCGAGGAAGCGCACGAGAAGCTGCAGCAGGCGCGCGCTGTCCTGACGCGTGCCCTGGCGCGCGAGGACGCGGTGCGCGGCGTCACCGACGAGACCTGGCGTGCACGCCGCCGACAGCTGGAGTCGCGGGCCGATCGCGAGCTCGAGGATCTGAGTCCATCCAGGGGAAAATCGGCATGCTGAATCCGACGCCGAACGCGGCAGCGGCGCGGCCGCTGGTCCCCCAGCCGACGCGCGAGCCGGCGCCGCGCACGGCGGCCGACGGCCACCGCGCCCGCGGCGACGAGTTCGAACGCCTGTTGCGGACCAAGTCGATGTCGCGCGACGACGACGACCCGCCCTCGGCGTCCGACGACGAGCCGCCCGCGGCCGGGCTCGGGCAGCCCGCCGCGATCGTCGGCCCTCCTTCGGGTGCGGCAGGCCAGCGTGGGCCCCGCATTTCCCCCTCACCGGCGGGCCTGCTGCCCGCCCCTAGCGAGACGATGGCGCGCCTCGGTCGTGCGGTGGCGGGCGACGCGCCGGCCCCCAACGGCCCGGCGAGCGGTCTGCGAACCGACGCCGCGCAGACCTTCGAGGTCACGCTGAACGATCCACGCGGGATCGGGCTCGAGTTGCGGGCGCAGCGTGCGGGCGGATCGCAGGTCGGCGCCGCGCAGGCCCCGTGGTCACTGACGATCGGATCGGGCGTCGTCGACGCCTCGGTGCTGGCGCGTCACGCGCCGCGGCTCAACGAGCGGCTGCAGGCGCGCGTCGTCACCCACGCTCACGTGCGGATCGAAGGCCAGCGCGGGTCACACGACGGCGAAGGCGGCGGCGGGCGCGAGGGCTCGGCATGAACCCACCGAACACCGCATGGGCGCACTCGCGCCGGTTGATGCTGGACGAATTCGGACCGGACGACGCGCCGGCCATCGTCGAGATGCACCGCGACGCGCGACTGCGTGCCCACCTGATCGACGACCTGCCGCTCGATGTGCCGGCGGTCGCGCGCGTGTTCATCGAGCGGCTCGAGGCGCTGTACCGCCGACACGAGGGCCTGGGCATCTGGCGTGCCACGTTGCGTGCCCCCGCCCCGGCCTTCGTCGGCTGGTTCAGCCTGATGCCGATGACGGGTCATCCCGGCGATGCGGAGATCGGCAGCCGCCTGCTGCCGGCCCACTGGGGCAGCGGGCTGGCGGTAGAGGGGGGCGAGCGTCTGCTCGACCATGCGTTCGACGACCTGGCGCTGCCGCGCGTGTGGGGCATCTGCCACCCGCACAACCGGCCCGCGCAGGCCGTGCTGGGATCACTCGGGTTCGAGCGGCTCGGCGTCCGCCCATACGACGGCGCCCCGGCGAGCCACTACCGGATCGAATTGAACGCCTGGCGGACGGTGCGCAACCTACCTCGCGCCACCCGCCTGCGACAGACGCTTCGAGGAACGCGTCGAGCGCCGGGCGGGGTCGAACTGGAGACCTCCGCATGAGCAAGACGCACCGCCACCTGAGCCGTTCCATCCCCCCTCCCGCGGGCACGCGCCGTCGCGGGGGCCCGATCGACCTCGCTGGCCCGGCGACCGTCAACCGTTGCTACGCACCGGTCCGTTCGATCCGGATCGACCTGCAGACGCTGTTCGACGACGAGCCCGAGGTCTCGACCGACGGCTGCGGCGACGTGTGGCGTTTGATGGGCCTGAACCCCGACGCGCTGTGCACCGGCGCAGACGGCCTGGTTCGACTGACGGTTATCTGAGCCGGCGCGCTCGGGACGCTCGCGCACGACGCGGCGCGTTCTGACTTCGAGGAGATGCAAGCATGCGCAACCATCCGGCCCGACGGCTTTCGCCGCACGACCGCGCGTACACCGTCCTGGTGGCGTCCATCGGCCGACACCTGATGCAGACCTGCCGCGGCGCGCTCGTCGCGCTCGGGGGTGACGACGACGTCACGCTGACGATCGCGCGCGGAACAACGCCGCAGGCGCCGGCCGTGCTGGCGGCGTCGCATGCCCACGCGCCGGCCTGCCGCGCGATGCAGGCTGTGTACGAACGCTGCCTCGCCCACTACCGCGACGTCGTGCGGCCCGCCGACGCCGCGCGCGGCGTCGACGACGTCGGCGCCGCCGCGGCGCACTTCGTCGCCGAAAACGTCCGCGCGCTGCGCGGCGCGACGGTCGACGCGGGTGCGCGGCGGCCGCTGGAACGGCAACTCGGCGCCCTGCTGCAGGCCACGCCGGCGTGGACACGGGCGTCGGCGCAGGAGCGCCAGCTGTGGTTCGAGAAGCTGGCCACGTTGGCGGTGTTCATGCACGAGGCGGCCGACCAGGCCGTGCTGCAGGGCGACGCCGCGATCGAGCACGTGCGGCAGGCCGCGGGCGGCTACCTGCGTGAGCTGCTGGGCGTCGACCCCGACCGTCTCGACGTCGGGCCGGAGGGCATGTCGCTGCGCCTCCACGGGGCATGGGCTCCGCACGGGGCCTGACAGCGATGGACATCGAACCCGTTCACGCGGGATCCCGGCTCGACTCCGTGACTGCCGCATGGGCAGCGGCGGTGAACGCCGACGCCGAATTCGGTATCGGTGGCGAGGCGGCCGTGCCGCCGGCCACCGGGCTGCACGGTGCCGCCACGGTCGATCCACCGCTGCACGCGGTCCAGACAACCGATGCGGCGCCCGAATCCACCGCGATGACGGCCGACGCGGGCGACGTCGGGCCGCAGGCCGCGGCGGCGCAGACGCTCGGTCGACCGCACGCGCCGGTGCTCGAGCCGTTGCGGCTGGCCGACTCCGCACTCCCGCACGCGAACTTCGCGGGCAGCGGCTTCGCGATTCCGGCCGACCAGCTCGTGCCCGCGACGCTGACCAGCCTGCAGGTCGAAGGGTCGGCGGCATGGGCCTTGCTGCGCCAGGCGCCATTCCGAACACCCGCGGCGGCACGCGACCCCATCCCGGACGTGCGCGATGCGGCGCCAGACCGAGACGATGATGCAGCTCGCCCGGACACGGGCGCCGACGCCGACGACGCCCCGCCCGACCGCGCAGCGCTGGACGCGACCACCGTCGTCGACGCCAGCCGGCGCGACTGGTGCCGACCGCTGACGCACGCCCTGCGGACGGCGCTCGGCGACCCCCACCCACCGCGCGCGCTGAGCGTCGCCGCGGACCAATGGCAGCGCGGGCGCTGCGTCGTGCTGGCCTGCCCGCAGCAGGACGGCGCGTCCGGGCCGGCGTGGGCGCACGTGCTGTGGCCGCAGCTTGCGCGCGGCGCTGCGGTGCGCTCGCTCGCGCTGCAGGGCTTGCGCGTCGGCGCCCGTCTGCACTGGACTCGTGATCCGCAGCCTGGGCAGTGGTGGCACGCCCGGATGATCAAGGAGCACCACCCGCGCCGCGGCCGACAGCTCGTCGCGATGGGTTCCGGCGGCAGTGCGGCCGACTGCGCTGTGCAGCTCGGACCGGTGGTGGTCACGCCGCCGCGGCCGGCCGCGGTCGTCCTGCGCATCGACGCCGTGCGGGGCTTCTGGGCGGCTCTGGGAACCCAGTGGAGCGTGCACGTGGTCGTCGCGGCTTGCGTGCTGGGCACGGCGTGCGGACGGCCGAGCGTGGAGGTGGAATGACCCACCAGACCCTCCAACGATCGGTCGACCGTTGCGCGGTGCCCTCGGCACTGCAATCCGCGGCCGCTCTCGGCGACACGCTCGCATTGATCGATGTCGCACGGCGCCGACTGAGCTGGGCCAGCCCCGCCTGGCTCGCGCATAACGCCGGGCTGGACGCGGGTGCCGCGCTGGACGATGTCGAGCGCGCGCTCCCCGGCGCGGCGGCCGCCGTCGATGCGGCGGAGGAGCGCGCGCGCGACGTCGCGCTCGGCGGCGCAGGCGAGTGGGAGGCGCGCGTGGTGCGCCTTAACGACTCGGGCGTGCTGCTGCGGCTGCGCGACCGAAGCGAGGCTGGCCGCGCGCTGCAGCGCCAACTCGACGACCGCGAGCGGCTCTTGTTCACCTCGCGCGTGATCTCGGTCGGCGAGATGGCGACCACGCTGGCGCACGAACTGAACCAGCCGATCGGCGCGGCGGCGAACCTGCTGCGCGGCCTGCGCGCCCGCGTGGCGAGACGCCGCGCGCTGCTGGCGCCGGAGGCCGTTGCGCTCGATCGCTGCATCGACCAGGTGATGTTCGCATCGCGCGTGATCGCCCGCATGCGCGAGTTCACGCATTCGCACCAGCCGCGCCACGCGCGCGTCGACCTCGTCGCGCTGCTGCGCGCCAGCGCATCGCTGCTCGACTGGGACGTGCGCCGCACGCACGCCAGCCTCGCACTGGACGTGCCTGACGGCGGCGTCGTCGTGCGTGGCGACGAGGTGATGCTGCAGCAGGTCGTCGTCAACCTGGTGCGCAACGCGCTCGACGCGCTGCGCAGCAGCCCGCCGACCGCACCGCGGATCGAGCTGTCGCTCGAGTTGGGCGCCCGAGACGTCGAACTTCAGGTGCGCGACAACGGGTGCGGCCTCGGCGATGCGGCGGCCGCAAACCTGTTCGTGCCCTTCGCGTCGACGAAGCCGAACGGCATGGGCATCGGCTTGTCGATCTGCCGGTCGTTCATCGAACTTCACCAGGGCCGGCTCTGGTTCACCCGCAACGCCGACTGCGGCGCCACCTTCCACGTCAGCCTGCCGCTGATGCCGCCCGCCGTCGCCGCGGCGGCCGACCCGGAGAACCCGTCATGAACACGCGCACCGTGTACATCGTCGACGACAACGCGGAGTTCCGCGAGTCGACCTGCTTCTGGCTCGAGGCCTTCGGCTTCGACGTCCACGCGTGGGGCGACCCGCGTGAGGCAGTCGAGGCGCTGGCGCGCCGCGACCGCCGCGAACCCGCCTGCCTCATGCTCGACGTGCGCATGCCGGAGTGGTCCGGTCTGGACGTGCACGACCGCCTGCTCGAATGCGGCGCGCAGCTGCCGGTGATCTACATGAGCGGCCACGCCGACGTGCCGCTGGCGGTGCAGGCGATGCAGAAGGGCGCCGTGACGCTGCTCGAGAAGCCGTTCGACGACGAGGCGCTCGAAGCCGCGCTCGAGACCGCGTTTGCGCGTCCGGGCGAGGCCGGCGCGTTGCCGCCGGCGCCCGCGACGGGGGCGCCCACCGACCCGCAGGATGAGGAGGCCGCCGCGCGCTTCAAGGCGCGCGAAGCCTCGCTGACGCCGCGGGAGCGGCAGGTGCTCGGTCACGTGATCGAAGGCACCTACAACAAGGTCATCGCGGACCGCATCGGCCTGTCGATCAAGACGGTCGAGCTCTACCGCGCGCGCGGCATGGCCAAGATGAAGGCGCGCTCGGTTGCCGTGCTGACGCGCATGATGGTCAGTCGGAGGGCATGACCATGGACCTGAGCATGCCCGACCCGCATACGCACGCCCGAGCGTCTGCCGACGGCGACGTGCTGGCCTGGTTCGAGGCCCCTTCGGCCCAGGGCGCGTTGCGTCTGGCGGTCCGGGTCGACGGGGCGGGCATCCGGCACGCCGCGGACGCGGCGATCGCGCTCGGCGACTGCGAGCCCTTGCTCGCGGGCATCGACGATTGGGCAGCCGAGCCGATCGAGTGGCGCTGGCGCGGTCCCGCCAGCGGCTCCGGCGACGACGACGAACCTGCCGTGCGCAGCTGGTTGGTGTGGCCCGGCGGGCGCGCCATGCTCACCTGCCCACTCGACTGGCTGCGGGCGCGCGCTGCGCCGCAGGGCGACTGGGCCCGGGAGCTCGCGCTGCCGGCACTCGCCGCAACGCTCGTCGGCGGCCGCATGCGAGTGCCCGTAGGTGCACTGTGCGACCTCGAGGTCGGCGGCGCGATCGTGCTGGAACCGTCGTTCCGCCCGGCCTGGTACGGCGTGCTGAGCGCCAACGGCGAGGAGGCCCGTTCCGACCTGGCGGGCAGCACTGTGGCGCTCGCAGGCGTGGCCGACGCGACGCCGGCGCTGCCGCGTTTCGTGTCCGGGGTCGACCGCACCACGGTGCTGCAGGCGGTGGGCAACGCCGACGACCCGTTGTGCGAACTGCGGCTGGCGTTGCCGAACCCGGTGGCGGCCGCCGGTTTGGCCGGCTGGTGCGCCGGCCCGGTCGGCCCGGCCGGGCCGGCGGCGAGCTTCTGGCTCTGCGGCGACCCCCTGCGCCCCGCTCGCAGGCTCGCCGGCGGCCAGCTGATGCCGTGGGGCGACGGCTGGGCGCTGGCGGTGCAGACGCTCGGCAACGCCCTGCCCGGCTGACCGCGCGCGCGGCAGAGCCTGCGTCTGCGTCTGCGTCTGCCTCTGCGTCGGCGCCGCGTCGATTGTTTGAACGCCGACGCCGGCGGCTGCGACTCAGCAGGTCATGGACCTGACCCAATTCTCGCCATCGTCCGCACTGCTCACCGTCGTCCTGCTGGCGTTGGCGCCGTTCGTCGTGGTGATGGTGACCTCGTTCACCAAGCTGGTCGTCGTGCTGAGCCTGCTGCGCAACGCGCTCGGGCTGCAGCAGGTGCCGCCCAACGTCGTCCTCAACGGGCTGGCGCTGGTGCTGAGCCTGTACGTGATGTACCCGGTCGGCCTCGAGATGAGCGCGAAGCTGCAGGGGATCAGCGATCTCGGCAGCAGCACCCAGGGCCTGCTGAAGGCGGCCGATGCCACCAAGGAGCCGCTGCGCGAGTTCCTGATTCGCAACAGCAAGCCGGTCGAACGCGCGTTTTTCCTGCGAACCGCGCAGAAGGGGCTGCCGGCTGCGCAGGCGGCGGCGCTGAGCGAGCGCGACTTCCTGGTCGTCGTGCCGGCGTTCACCGTCAGCGAGCTGTCGGTCGCGTTCGAGATCGGGTTCCTGATCTTCCTGCCGTTCCTCGTCATCGACCTCGTGATCTCGAACATCCTGATGGCGATGGGCATGATGATGCTGTCGCCGACCACCGTGTCGATGCCGTTCAAGCTGCTGCTGTTCGTGCTCATCGACGGTTGGGTCAAGCTCACGCACGGGCTGATCCTGACCTACGTCTGACGCGGGGCGAGCGATGGAATCGAGCCAGGTCATCCCGCTGACGCAGCAGGCGCTGTGGTTCGTATTGCTGCTGTCTGCGCCGCCTATCCTGGTGGCGGCAATCGTGGGGCTCGTCATCGCGCTCGTGCAGGCGGCCACGCAGCTGCAGGAGCAGACGCTGCAGTACGCGGCCAAGTTCTTCGCCATCGTCATCACGATCTTCATCACGGCGTCGATGCTCGGTGGCGGCCTGTACGAGTTCGGCGACCGCGTCTTCAGCGGCTTCGCGGGCATGGTCACGCGCTGAGGCGGCGCGCGTGGACTCGCTGCTCCTCCACGGCCCGCTCGGCGACACCGCGTTGCTGCTCGGTCTGTCGACCACCCGGGTCGCGGTCGCGTTCCTGCTGGTACCGCTGTTCACGCAGGAGCTGGTGCCGTCGATGGTGCGCAACGCGATGTTCGTCGCGATCGCACTGCTGAGCCTGGTGCTGCAGCCGTCGGCCGGGCCGCTGGTGCTGGCGAGCTGGCAGTGGGTCACGATGTTCGCGAAGGAAGCGTTCATCGGCGGCACGATCGGCCTGTTCTACGCCGGCGTGATGTGGGCGTTCGAAGCCGCCGGACAGGTCATCGACAGCAAGATCGGGGCCACGCAGGCACAGGTGACCGACCCGCTGTCGGGGCATCAGACCTCGCTCAATGGCGCCTTCTTCTCGCGCCTGGCGAGCTGGATCTTCATGACCAGCGGCGGCCTGATGCTGTTGATCGGGACGCTGCTGGAGAGCTACGCGCACTGGCCGGTGCGCTCGGCGCTGCCGTCGCTGGCGCGCGCCGGCGTGCAGCTGTTCGAGACCGAGTTCGGCCGCATCATGCTGATGACGCTGATCATCGCGGCCCCCGCGCTGGTGCTGCTCTACGTGGTCGACGGCGTGCTCGGCCTGATCAACCGCTTCGCGCCTTCGCTCAACGTCTCTTCGCTGGCGATGTCGCTGAAAGCGGTCGCTGCGATCTGGATCATCTGGATCCAACTCGCCAGCCTCGTTCGACTGCTGCAGGAAGACTTGTTCGCGCGCGGCGAGGTGAGCTTGCGCACGCTGCGCGTGCTCTTCGGCGGCTGAGGGGCAAGCGCGATGGCGGACAAGAACGACGGTGGCGACAAGACCGAACGGCCGACCCCGAAGCGGTTGCAAGACGCGCGCAAGAAGGGCGACGTCGCGAAGAGCCGCGAAGTCACCGGCGTCGTCGTGCTCGCGATGTGGCTGGCGCTGGGTGCGCTGGCGCTCGGGTTCGGAACGTCGCGGCTCGTCGCGTTGTGGGAGTCGCTGTTCACGATCATCGGCCGAGGCTGGCTCGACACCGGCTTCGCCGGGGCCGCGCGGGCGCTCGGCGCACAGGCGGCCGAGGCGGCCGTGCTGCTGGTCGCGATGCTGATGCTGCCGGCCGCCGCGCTCGGGATGCTGACCGACTTCCTGCAGGCGGGGCCGGTGCTGACCTTCGAGAAGATCAAGCCGAAGCTCGAGCACATGAACCCGGTCGAGGGCATCAGGCGGATGTTCACGATGGACAGCCTGATCGAGCTCGTCAAGTCGGCCGCCAAGACCGCGCTGCTGGCGCTCATCGGCTGGCTGGTCGTGCGTTCTGCGCTGCCCGAGATGGTCGAGCTGGCCCGCACGACCAGCCTGCGGCCCGGCGCCATCTCGGAATTGATCTGGCAACTGACGGTCAGGCTGCTCACCTGGACCGTGGCGCTGTTTGCCGGCGTCGCGTTGCTGGACGCTTCCTACCAGCGCTGGTCGTTCACCAAGAAGATGCGCATGAGCCTGCGCGACATCCGGCAGGAGTCAAAGGAGAGCGAGGGCGACCCGTACATCAAGCAGCAGCGTCGGCAGACCGCTCAGGAATGGTCACAGCACGGGGCGCAGCAGGCGGCCGCCCACGCCAACGTGCTGGTCGTCAACCCCACTCACATCGCCATCGCGATCGAGTACGACAAGGAGACGATGCCCGTGCCGACGATCGCGGCCAAAGGCGAGGACCACGTCGCGCGCGCGATGCGGCAAGCGGCCGAGCAGGCCGGTGTGCCGATCGTGCGCAACATCCCGCTCGCGCGCGACCTGCTCGCCCGCGCCGAGGTCGGCGAGATCGTGCCGGCCGACCTGTTCGACATCCTCGCCGAGGTCATCCTGTGGGCGCGCGAGGTTCGCGACGAGGTCGACGCCCAGCGCGCCGCGACGAGCGGGTCTCCGCAGGCCATCGCGGCGGCCGCGCCATCCACCGCAAACCCGCGCCGACGCCCCGCCGCGCCGGGGGAAGACCTGACCCACTACCCGGAGTCGAGATGGAATCGTTCTTCCTGAGCTTTCTGAGCATGCTGATCGCGCTGGCGGTCGTCCTCGGGGCCGCCTGGCTCGTGCTGCGACTGGTGCGCACACGCCTGCAACCCCGTACCTCCAACGGGCAGGGGGCCGGCGACGCGCTTCGCTTCGTGCGCGCATTGCAACTCGGCGCGAAGGAACGCGTCGTCATCGTCGAGCTCGGCGGCGCGCGCTGGATGCTCGGCGTGACCGCGGGCAGCATCAGCACGATCGCGCACTGGCCGCTGGCGGCGGAGGCACGCGGCCACCACGCCGTCGATGCGGAGCGACCCTGATTGGGGGTACTCCCAGCTCGCGCACGTCCCGACTGTCCGAAGACGCGTCCACCGCCTTTAATTTGAACGTCCGCGGCATGAATGCAACTTAAGAACGCCAAGTAAGTCGCTGGCAAGAGAGAACCCCGAAGCGAACCGGTCCGCCGGCCCGCCGAGGCATCGCAACCCACGGAGCACGCGTCCACCCTTCAAGCGCGCCGCTCCACCTTCAGGAGTGAATCATGTCTTCTGCACTGAACAGCGTTTTCGGCGGTGGCGGCATCGTCGGCGCCGCACTCAGCATCGCCAGCGTCGCGTTCCCGCCGCTGGGCATCGCCACCAGCGTGGCCAACATGGTGACGCAGGCGGTCGGTACGGCCGTCAACACCGCCGCCAGCATGCTGTCGCAACAGGCCGGCATGCCGAAGTTCCTCGTCCAGACCATTGCCGACCTGGTCAAGGACGTGGTCGGGAAGCTGACGCAGCAGTCGAACCCCGGCTGCGATCAGGCTGCGACCGAGAAGTTCGGCGGCAAGATCGATCAGCTGATCCAGGACCTCGTCAAGACCCTCGTCGACAACGCCAAGCGCCTCGTCGAGGACGGCTGCGAAGGGGGCGGCAAGGCGGGCGGCAAGGGCAAGACCGGCTCCGGCAGCTGGCTCGTCGCGATGGCGCGCGCGATGGGCGAGGCGGCCGGCGTGCACGCCAAGCGGATGGTCGAACTGAGCAACGAGATCAATGACCTGGCCACCAAGGACACCGGCGGCGACAAGGACGCGCAGGCGCAGAACGCGCAGCAGGCCAGCGCGCTCCAGGGCGAGTTCCAGGCCGAGAGCCAGATGTTCTCGATGCTGCAGAACGCGTTCTCCAACGCCATCAAGTCGATCGGCGAAGGCATGACGACGATGGCACGCAAGGGCTGATCCCGTTCGGGATTCAAGCCGGGGGTCGCACGAGCACATCGTGCGGCCCCTCACTGTCCTACCGACGGAGGCTCGAATGCGAAGAACACCGCTTATCCGCATCGGCGTGCTGGTCGCCGGCCTGTGCGGCAGCGCGCTGGCGGCCGCGCAGGCTGGTTTTTATCCGGCGTGGGGCTTGAACGGCGCGCCCCAGGCCCAGCTGCTCACGTCGAGCGTCCTGATGCAACGCGTCGTGAACCTCCGGTTAGGCTCGCGCAGTTCGGGCTCGGGACCGAAAGTGGTGGCCCCTGCAGTCACACCCGCCACGGTCACGGCTGCCGCGCCGCTGACGTTCAGCCCGGGACCGCGCCCGATCGCGCCGGCCCGGCTCGCCAGTGCCTATGCCCTCGATCTGCGTGCCGAAGCTGAGGCGACCTTCACCCGCATGCTCGACGGCTATCGCCAGATCGAGCGGCAATTCGATCTGCCGCGCAACGACCTGGGCGGCGCTCTGGCCGCTTTCGTCGCCGGCAACGTCATGGCGTACCACGACCGGCCCTTTCCCGATCGGCTGTTCAAGCCGCTGGTGCAGCAGATGCGTGCGGCGATCAGGGTGACCGAAGCGTTCGACGACACGGCACCGGCCGAAACGCAGGAGCTGTACGAGAGCCTCGCCATTCTCGGGATGTTCATGGCATCAACGCGAGAGGCCGTGCGCACGCAACCCGACCCGACGCTCGCAGCGAAGCTCAGGACTGCCGCGCGCGGCACCCTGCAACGGACGCTCGGGCTCGATCCGGATCGTGTGCAGCTGACCGAGCGCGGTCTGACCGTCGACTGACGGCCCGTCCAGGTTCCAACGCGGAGCGATGCACCATGTTCATGCCCTACGACACCACCGTGAGCCTGTGGCTGCGGGCCATCCCGGAATACACGTGGCAGCCGGTTCAGGTGCTTGCCGCTCCCGGCGACGCGACGGCATATGCCATCGACCCGTTCGAGGGTTCGCCGAACGGCCAAGCCTCCGGTCTGCCGACGTTGCGTCTGGTGCTGACCGGTCTGCGCTGGACGGCCTACCCGGTGTGGAGCCAGCGAGAGAGTGTCGGATGGGAGCAGATGCAGGACTTGCAGCGCCTGGGAGACGAGCAGCGCAATGAGGACAGGCGCCAGAGCAGCGGCAAGGTCCGGCCGCCGCCGAACTCGCAGGGCCCGACCGACGCCGCCGGTGCGGCCCGCTCGCACGTCGCTCGAGACCAGCAGTCGGCCGACGGCCTGGCCGCCCGCGCCACCGGGGGCAACCCTAGCTGGGAAGCGCCGCAGTAGCCGCTGCGCGACGACGCCCCTAGGCTTTGGGCAGATCGAGGAGCCCCGATGATTCGCGCCGCCGACCTGTCCACCTGCCTCGTGCCGTTGTCGGCACGTTCGCTGCCCGCGTCGCACCCACGCGCCGGCGAACCCGTCCGCGCGGTGACGTGGTGGGACGAAGCCGGCGTGCCGCAGGGCACGGCGATCGTCGCCGGCCTGGATGCCGAAGCGCGCGGGCTCGGTGTCGAGCAGCACGCCGAGCGCGTGCTCGTCCACCTGCTCGGCGGCGTGGACCGCGTCTGAGCACGCCGGCACCTGACGATGTCGGTCCTGCTGGCCGAACCCCATTGGGCCCGGGCCGCGCAGGCGCTGGTCGACGGCTGCGTCGATCTGCCGCTCGACGAGGACCGGGTCGCGCTGCTGTCGAGGGTCTGCGATGGTCTCGGCGACGAGCTCTACCCCGCGTTGCTTCGGCTGTTGTGGGTGGTCGGCGAGCGCGGCGACCATGCGGCCTGCGCGGCGGTGGCGGGCGCCCTGGTCCACGCGTTGCGCACCGGACGTCTGCCGAGCGGCCGCTGCGGCGCCTGGGGAGCAGCGGCACGGGAGGATCTCGGGCGCGGCTACGGCCCGCTGCGTTCGCTCGGCCCAATCGAATACCTGTGTGTCTGGCATGCCCAGGCCGACGCGGACCACGCCCTCGCGGCCACGCACTTCCACGTGGCCGCGCGCGCCCTGATGGGGCTCGTCGCGGCCAACCCCGATGCCCGCCTGCTGTACTGCGAAAAACTGCTGGCCGACGTCGACGATCCGCTGGCCGGGGCTCTGACGCGGCGCACACGGGCCGCGCTGCGGGCGCTGGCGACGGCATGGGGCGGCGGAGCGTCACCGGACGACGCGAGCGCGTGTTTCCTGGCCGCCCTGACGACAGCGCCGGCGCGGCTGCCCCCGGCTCTGCGGGCACCGCCGCCGGGACCCTTTCAGGTCGCCTGAACGATACCGGCCCGGACCGTTGCCGGGGAGTGGGGCCGCGGACGCGGCCCCGGCCCCACCTCCCATGGCCTACCGGACCTGGACGTCGAATCCGCGCCCGCCGAACAGCAGGTCCCAGCCCGGGCCCCCGATCTGGACGTCGTTGCCTCGCCCGCCGATCAACAGGTCGTTGCCGCGCCCGCCCGACTGCCAGTCGTTGCCAGGGCCGCCG
Source organism: Rubrivivax sp. (assembly GCA_040007675.1). Lineage (GTDB taxonomy): Bacteria > Pseudomonadota > Gammaproteobacteria > Burkholderiales > Burkholderiaceae_C > Rubrivivax. The sequence continues at coordinate 7,414 of JBDTUO010000002.1, read as the reverse complement.
ACGAGCACGTCGTTGCCGGCGCCGCCGAGCTCGATGTCGTTGCCACGCCCGCCGTGGATGAGGTCGTTGCCGCGACCGCCGCTCAGCAGGTCGTTGCCGCGCCCGCCGTCGAGGTGGTCGTCGCCGCCGCGGCCGAAGAGGGCGTCATTGCCGGTGCCCCCCGACAGGTGATCGTCGCCGCCGCCACCGACCATCACGTCGTTGCCGCTGCCGCCGTCGGCGTGGATGTCGGCGGTGACGTTGCTGTCGACCACCAGCGTGTCGTTGCCGGCGCCGAGCTTGAACGTCGTGTGCTCGAGCTGCTGCTTGGTCATGGTCTGTTTCTGGCCGTTGATGTTGACTTCGTACAGCCCGAGCAGCCCGGCGATGCCGCCGGCCTTCGAGATGTGGACGTTGTCGTTGCCGGGGCCGGTGTGGACGTTGTTGCCGACCGTGATCGAGGTGGGACCCATGATGGAACTCCTTGCGTTGCGACTGTGGAGGAAACGCGCCACGGGACTTCCGCGCCGCTGGGGCCATTGAAGGCGCGGATCGCGCCGGCGTGAAGTCCGGACCGTCGCCAGCGCGGGACACCCCCGACTGGGGCCGTCCCTCGGACGGATTGAACGGGCGCCGTTCATCGCGCAACCTATGAGCGAGCCCACCCCACCAGGAGCCCGCCATGCAAACCCAATGCAATCCCTCACGCCCCGGCACGCAGTTCGAACTTCGTTTCACGTCGCTCTTCGACGACGGCCGCGGCTACGCCTTTCCCTGTGACGCGTCCGGCACGGTCGACCTCGACGCGATGAGCGAACGCCTGCGCAACAACTACCTGTATGTCCGGACGCTGATCGGCCGTGACTACACCGCCCCGGCCGTGCTGCCGCGGCACCTGCACTGACGCGCGGCGTCGGCGCCGGCCCGATCGAAAAGATTGAACCCCCGGTGCGTCCCGCGCAACCTACAGGCAAGGATGCCCGCCCCCGGTCGCCCACGGCACCGCACCACGACCGTCAGCTATATTGGCTCGACGCCACCGTAAGCGAACCGCCATGGACACGGACCAGGTCAGGACATTGCTGGACAGGGTCGCGCGACAGGACGAAGCCGCCTTTCGCGAGCTGTACAAGGCGTTCAGCCGTCGGGTCTACACCTACGTGCTGAACATGGTCAGGGATCATGCCCGCGCCGAGGAGATTCTGGTGGACACGATGTACGAAGTCTGGCGGGCCCCCACCCGCTTCCGCGGCGACTCGCAGTTCGGCACCTGGCTGATCGGCATCGCGCGCAACAAGGCCCTGATGAAGCTGCGCTCGCGCCGCCCCGACGAGGTCCACGACGACCTCGACGACATCGCCGAGACCGAGGCCTCCGACAGCCCCGACGGCTTCGCGGCGCTGGCCGCAAAGCAGCGCGCCGACGGCGTGCAAACCTGCATGGCCAAATTGTCGGACGACCACCGCGAGTGCATGCACCTCGTGTTCTACGAGGGGCTGACCCTGGCCGAGATTGCCGCCGTCCAGCGCTGCCCGGAGGGCACGGTCAAGACGCGGCTGTTCCATGCGCGGCAGAAGATCAAGCAGTGCCTGCAGCGGCTGCTCGACAGCGAAGGCGCGGCACCGTCGCGCCTCGCCGGGAGCCAGACATGAAGGCCCGCTTCGACGAATTGTTGCCGTTCTACGTCAACGGCAGTCTGGGCACGGACGACCGGGCGTGGGTCGAGCAGTGGCTCGAGGCACATCCGACCGCGCGTGCCGAGCTGGACTGGTACCGCTCGCTGCGCGAGCGCCTGCACGAGGCCGCACCCCAGGTGCCGGAGACGATCGGGCTGGCCAAGACGATGACGCTGATCCGCGGCGATCGGCCCACCTGGTCCGAACGCGTCAACGCCTTCCTCGGCTCGTTCGCCATGCGCCCGGCGATGGCTCTCGCGGGGCTGGCGGTGGTGGCGATCCAGGGGGGGTTCATCCTGAGCCTGCTGCACACCGCCGACGACGACGCCGCGGAACTGCGGGCGCTGCGGGCGACGGTGGTCGAGGACAGGCCGCTCCTGAAGCTCAACTTCGCACCGGTCGCGCAGGAAGAACAGATCCGCCACCTGCTGATCTCGATCCAGGGCCACCTCACCGGGGGCCCGGGGCAACTCGGCGACTACTACGTCGCTGTGCCGGCCGGGAAGGAGGCGGCGCTCGCCGAGCGCCTGCGGAACGATCCGATCGTGCAGGCCGTGACGCTGGCCCCGGGCCTGCCGCCGCGGCAGTGAAGGCGCCGAACATGCCGCGTGACGACCACGGCCAGCCTTTTGGCGCAGGAGTCGTCGCCGACGGCGGGCGCGCGGATCGTCCCGCAGCGCCGCGACGCCGCGCCCTCCTGACCGCGTCGAGCGCGTGGCTCGCCGGCGGCGTATTGCCGGGGCTCTTCACCGCGCGTCCCGCGGCGGCAGCCGATGCCGTGGCAGGATCGCGTGTCGCCCTCGTCATCGGCAACGGCGCGTACCGCTCGGCACCGCTGAAGAACCCGGTGCGCGACGCCGAGGCGGTCGCCGCCAGCCTGCAGGCGCTCGGATACGAGGTCGTACTGCGCCGCAACACCGACCTGCGGGGGATGATCGAGGCACTGCGCGAGTTCTCGGTGCGCGCCAGCCGCAGCGCCGTGCGGCTGCTCTTCTACGCAGGCCACGGCATCCAGGCCAAGGGCCGCAACTACCTGCTGCCGGTCGACACCGAACCCCAGAGCGAGGACGATATCGCCGCCAAGGCGGCCGACGTCGGCGAGTTCATCGACCGCCTGACCGCGATCAAGCACGGGTTGAACATCGTGGTCCTCGACGCGTGCCGCGTGAACCCGTTCGCCGGCGGCGTGATCGTCGGGCCGGACGGCCGTCGCTTCAAGTTTCGCGGCATGACCCCCGCCGGCCTGGCGCCGCTGGACGCGCCGGTCGGCACGCTGGTCGCGTTCTCGACCGCGCCGAACGGCATCGCGCTGGACGGGCCGTCGGGTGAGCACAGCATCTATGCCAAACATCTGCTGGCGAACCTGCCGACGCCCGGGCTGCCGGTCGAGCAGCTCTTCAAGCGGGTGCGCATCGGCGTCGCGAGCGAGACCTCGCGCGTGCAGGTGCCGTGGGAATCCTCGAGCTTGACGACCGACTTCTGCTTCAAGGCCGATCCCAAGGGCCAGTGCGGCTGATTTTGCCCCGCACGCCCGGCGCGGCGTGCGTTGCCAGCGGCCGGCACTTGGCCGGAGAATCGGACCGGCCCGCCGGGCGTCCCCCGGCGCGTCCGATCTCGTTGCGCATGATCCGCTGCCGCCGTCGACTGCTCTCCTGTCTCGGCCTCGCGCCGATGTTCGGCATCGGGCTGGGGGCGCTGTCGCGCCGCGCCGTGGCGCAGGTCGCACCGGTCGTCACGCGCCGCATCGCCCTCGTGATCGGCAACGGCCAGTACCCGCAGGCGATGCTGCCGAACCCCGAGGGCGATGCGCGCCTGATCGCGACCACGCTCGGCGCGCTCGGCTTCGAGGTCGATCTGCAGCTGAACCTCAAGGCGCGCGAGTTCAAGCGGGTGCTGCGCGAGTTCGGTCGCCGCATGGACGACGACCAGAGCGCTTCGGTGTTCTTCTATGCCGGCCACGGCATGCAGATCGATCGCCGCAACTACCTGCTGCCGGTGGACCTGAACCTGCGCGACGAAGGCGAGGTCAAGGACGAGGCGATCGACCTGCAGGACGCACTGCTTGCGCGGGTGGACCGCGTGCGCCCGCGGGCGCGCATCTTCATCATCGACGCCTGTCGCGACAACCCTTTCGCGGACCGCGCGCGCACGACTCCGGCGCCCAGCGGGCTGGCCGAGATGGCTGCACCCGGCGCGCTGATCGCGTTCTCGGCCGCGCCGGGCCGCACCGCGGAGGACGGCCCGCCCGGCGGCCACAGCATCTACACGCGCCAGCTCGCGCAGGCCATGCGCACCGAGGGCATCGAGGTCGAGGAGATGCTCAAGATCGTGCGCATCCAGGTCCTGCGCGAGACGCAGGAGCGCCAGATCCCGTGGGTCAATACCTCGATGGTCGTCAACTTCGCGTTCAATCCGGGGTCGGGCGCGCGGCCCGCCGTCCAGGCTGCCGTGGCGCCAGCGGCGCTGCCCGGAGCGCGCAGCCTGCGTCTGACCATGCAGGCCGAACGGCTGCTGAACACCGACCGCCAGGACGGTCCGGCATCGCTCGCATTGCGCGTGTACGTGCTGCGCGATGCGCAGGCCTTTCAGCGCGCGAGCTTCGACAGCCTGTACGACAACGACGAGGCCACGCTCGGGGCGGCGCTGCTGCGGCGCGAGACGGTGCACCTTCGGCCGGGCGAGCAACGTGAGTTGCTGCTGGCGCTGGGCAGCGACGCACACGTGATCGCCGTCTTCGCCGCCTACCGCGAGCTCGACCGCACCCAGTGGCGCACCCAGCTGGCGATCCCGACCGACGAGACCGTGCCGGTGGCGCGCCTGGACGCCATGGCGCGCCAGGTTCAACTGGCGTGGGTGCATTGAGCGCAGTCGCCGCAGCGGCGTCGCCGACGCCTTCCGGCGCCACTGCCCGGGCGACGCCGGCGCCATTGCCCGACCGGCAGCGGCTGGCGCTCCACGCCGCCGCGCGCCCGCTGATCGCGCTCACGATGCCGCTGCGGCAGGCGCGCGCCGCGGCGCCGGCGGCGATCCGGCCGGCGCTCGCCGCGGCGCTGGCGCGCTTCGAGCGCGAGCTCGCCGACGCCGGCTGGCACGGGCGCGGGGTGGCCGCTGCGAGCTACCTGATGTGCACCTGGATCGACGAGGTCGTCGCCGACACCCCCTGGGGTGCCGGGGGTGCCGGCCTGCTCGAACGCTTTCACGGTGAACGCGAGGGCGGCGAACGGGTCTTGCGCTTGTTGTCGACGCTGGCCGAACGGCCGGACGAGAACCGCGCGCTGCTCGAGCTGTTCCACGTCTGCCTCGGACTGGGCCTGAGTGGAAACCTGCGCCGACAGCCTGATGCGGCGCGCCAGCGCGACTCGCTGCGCCGCCGCGTGTTCCGTGCCCTCGGTGCCGGCGCGACCACCCCGCCGCCGCTGTCGCCCGCCTGGCAAAGCGCGGCGCCCGCCCGAGAGCCCGGCTGGCGGCGGCACGCGGCGCTGGCGGCGCTGCTGGCGCTGGCACTCGCCGCGGTCGGCGTCTACAGCGTGAGCCGGCTGCGCCTGGCGGCCCAGGTCGACGACGTGTTCACGACGATGCAACGGCTCGCACCGGCAGCGACCGTGCCCCCGGCGCCGCTGTCGGTCGTGCCGCCGCGCCTCGCGCCCTTGCTCCTGGGCGCCGACACCGCACTGCAGGTGCGAGACGAGGCGCACCGCAGTGTGGTGGCGCTGCCGGCGCAGGCTCTGTTCACGTCCGCCACCGGGCGGCTGACAGCCGCCGGCGACGCGCAGCTGGCGCACATCGCGACGGTGCTGTCGTCGCTGCCCGGCAAGGTCGTCGTGGTCGGGCACACCGACGGCGGCGATCCACGCAGCGCCGCGCTGCCCTCGGCCTGGCACCAGTCCTACGCCTGGGCACGAGAGGTCGCGAACGCGCTCACGCGCACGCTGCCGGCCGAGCGAATCGTGGTCGAGGGTGCGGCCGAGATCGACGACGACGCGACCGCGCCCGGGCTGCCCGCGCCACCGCGCCGCCGCGTCGACATCGTGCTCTATCCCTGAGCCCGCGACCGGCCCCGTTGCGCCGATGAACCGCTGGATGCCCTGGCTGCAGCGCGGCGCGAACCTCGCCGGCGTGACGCTGCTGTGGTGGTGGGCCGCGCCGCTGCTGCCGCTCGCCGGCAGCCACCCGTTCGAGCTGGCGTGGCCGCGAGTCGCCGGCCTGGCCGTGCTCGCTGCGCTGGCGCTGTCGATCTGGGCGGCGTTGCAATGGCGCCGCCGCCGGCGCGACGCCGCGCTGCTGGCCGGGTTGCAGTCCGGCACGGCCGCTTCCGAGGTGCTGGCCGAACGATTCGAGCACGCGATGCACCTGCTGCGATCGGGCCTGCTCGGGCGCCGCCGCGACGGCGCTGGCCTGAGCGGTCGGTGGGCGCGCCGGCGGCACCTCTACCAATTGCCGTGGTTCGTGTTCATCGGCGCGCCCGGCGCCGGCAAGACGACCGCACTGCTGCACGCCGGGCTGCGCTTCCCGCTCGCCGAACGGCTCGGCAGCGCGCCCGTCGCAGGCGTCGGCGGCACCCGACAGTGCGACTGGTGGTTCACCGAAGAGGCAGTCTTCATCGACACCGCGGGCCGCTTCACGACCCAGGACAGCCACGCCAGCGGCGACGCGGCGGAGTGGCGCACCTTTCTGCAGCTGCTCGCACGCACCCGCGCCGACCAGCCGATCAACGGCGTCGTCGTCACCGTCAGCGTGCCCGATCTGCTGCTGGGGGGCGACGAGCTGGCGCGCCAGGCCGCCGCAGTCGACGACCGGCTGCAGGAGTTGCGTGGCCAGCTCGGCCTGAGCTTTCCGGTCTACCTGCTCGTCACCAAGGCCGACCTGCTGGCCGGCTTCGTCGACTTCTTCGGCCCGCTCGACACCGCGCAGCGCACGCCGCCGTGGGGGCTGTGTTTCGAGCCACCGACCGCGGGCGATGGCGCGGCCCTGCCGCTCGACCTGGACACGCAGCTGGCGGAGCTGGTGGCGCGGCTCGTCGGCGCGACCCCGGCTCGCGTCGAGCACGAACCCCAGCCGGCACGCCGCGCCGCGATCTACACCTTCGCGTCGCAGTTCGAGGGCCTGCTGCCGGCGCTGAGCGGGTTTGCGCGGCGCGCGTTCGGCCACGTCGGCGCGGCGCCGCCGCAGTGGCTGCGCGGCATCCACTTCAGCAGCGGCACCCAGGAGGGCACGCCTATCGACCGTGTGCTCGGCGAGCTCAGTCGCCAGTACGGCATGCTGCTGCCGCCGGAACCGCCGCGCTCGGCGGACCGGGGCAAGGCTTATTTTCTCGCCGGGCTGCTGAAGGACCTCGTGATCGCCGAAGCGCCGCTGGCCGGCCGCAGCCTGCGCCGGCGTGCGGCGCGACGGCGCCGCGCCGTGCTCGCAGGCACGCTGCTCGGCGCCGCGCTGTTGAGTGCGTGCGCCGGCTGGATGCTGAGCTATCGCCGCAACGCCGACTACGTCGCCGCCGTCGGCACGCGCGTGCAGCAGGTGGCGGCGCAGCTCGATGCGGCCTCGGCCACGCGCGTCGACCAGTTGCTTCCGCTGTACGCGCTGTTGCGCGAAATCGCGTCGAACGGTGCCGTCGACGACCCGGCACACGCCGACTGGGGCTTCGGCTTCGGGCTGTTCCAGGGGCCGCGGCTCGCGCAGTCGGCGGCGCAGGCCTATCACCGCGCGCTGGACCGCACGCTCGCGCCGCTGCTGGCCGAGCGGCTGACCGAGGCCTTGCGGCG
>JBDTUO010000001.1:0-40842 GCA_040007675.1 Rubrivivax sp. | reverse complement strand
GCGGCGACTGGCTGCTAAAGCGGCAGTCCTGAGCGGCCAGGCACATCAGTCAAATTACCTCGAGCGCACCGCACTAGGGTTTCACGCGCGTGACGCGCAGCACCGTCGGCACGCGACGCAGCACGCGCAGCACGTCGGCCAGATGCTGGCGGTCGCGCACGCTGACCAGCAGCCGCAGCTCGGTGCTGTCTTCGGCCGGCTCCTGTCCCATGTCGAGGTGGATGATGTCGGCCTCGGCGCTGCTGACTGCCGAGGCGACCTGCGCCAGCACCCCTTTGCCGTTGCGTACCAGTGCAGCGATGCCGGTTTCGAACGGACGTGTCAGTTCGTCCGCCCACGCCACATGGATCCAGCGCTCGCTGTCGCGCTCGAACAGGCGCCGGCCGACGTGGCATTCGGAGGTGTGCACGGTCAGGCCTTCGCCGCGGCCGAGGTAGCCCGCGATCGTGTCGCCCGGGATCGGCCGGCAGCACGGCGCCAGACGCACCGAGGCGCCCTCGCTGCCGTCCACGAACACGAGACTCTGCGACGGGGCAGCGTCGTCCACCGCATAGCGCCCGAGGGTCAGCGTCACGGCATCGGGGCGCGAACCGCGTTCGACCATCAGCGCCGCCAGTCGCTTGGCGACGATGATCGCGATCTTTCGGCCGAGGCCGATGTCGACCATCAGCTCGGACCGGGTGCGGTTGCCGCTCCAGCGGGTGAGCTGCTGCCACAGCGCCACCTCGTCAGCGTCGCCCGGGTCGGACGAGGGCATGCGCAGGCCTTCCGCGCGCAGCGCCTGCGACAGCATCTTCTCGCCCAGGGCGAGCGACTCGTCCTGCTCCAGGTTCTTCAGGAAGTGACGAATCTTCGATCGTGCACGACCGGTGTGCACGATGTTCAGCCAGTTCGGATTCGGACGCGCACCGGGCGCGGTGATGACCTCGACCACATCGCCGCTGCGCAGTTCGGTGCGCAACGCCACCGGTTCGCCGTTGACCTTGGCCGCGACGGTGTGGTTGCCGACGTCGGAATGGATCGCGTAGGCGAAATCCACCGGTGTCGCACCGCGTGGCAACGCCAGGATCCGGCTCTTCGGTGTGAAGACGTAGACCGCGTCGGGGAACAGGTCGATCTTGACGTGCTCGAGGAACTCGGTCGAGTCGTGCGTCTCGTCCTGGATGTCGAGCAGCGATTGCAGCCACATCGTGCCCAGGCGCTGGGCGTCGGCGGCGGCAGTGCCGTTCTTGTCGCCCGATTTGTAGAGCCAGTGCGCTGCGATGCCCTTTTCGGCCACCGCATGCATCGCTTCGGTGCGGATCTGGAATTCCACCGGCGTGCCGAGTGGACTCACGAGTGTCGTGTGCAGCGACTGGTAGCCGTTCGTCTTGGGGATCGCGATGTAGTCCTTGAAGCGGCCCGGCACCGGCTTGTAGAGCTGGTGCAGCACGCCGAGCGCGCGATAACACTCGTCGAGCGTGCCGAGCACGATGCGAAAGCCGAAGATGTCGTTGACCTGCGCGAAGCCATCGTGCTTCTCGCGCATCTTGCGGTAGATCGAGTAGATCGTCTTCTCGCGGCCAGAGACCTGCACCTTAAGCTTGCGCTTGACGAACGCCTTGATCACCTCGTTCTGCACGCGCTCGACGATGTCGCGCCGGTAGCCGCGCGAGCGCTGCACCGCCTTGGCCAGCGCCGTGCGCCGCCAGGGGTGCAGGTACTCGAAGCACAGGTCCTGCAGCTCGCGGTAGACCTCGTTGAGGCCCAGCCGGTGCGCGATCGGCGCGTAGATGTCGAGCGTCTCGCGTGCGGTGCGCTGCGCCTTGTCGGCCGCCATCGGGCCCATCGTGCGCATGTTGTGAAGCCGGTCAGCCAGCTTGACGAGGATCACGCGCACATCGCGCGCCATCGCCAGCAGCATCTTGCGGAACGATTCGGCCTGGCCTTCCTCGCGCGTGTTGAAGCTCAGCCTGTCGAGCTTGGTCAGTCCATCGACGAGGTCGGCCGTCGGCGCGCCGAAGCGCGCGATCAGCTCGGTCTTCGTGACCCCCTGATCCTCGATCGTGTCGTGCATCAGCGCGGCCATGATGGCCTGCACGTCCAGCCGCCATTCGGCGCACAGGCTGGCCACCGCGACCGGATGCGTGATGTACGGCTGCCCGCCGGCGCGGTATTGACCGAGGTGCGCCTCGTCGGCGAACTTGTAGGCTTCTCGGACCAGCCTGAGATCGGGCTTGGACAGGTAGGACAGGCGAGACGTGAGGTCGTCGAACGACCCGGCGGCGGCCGGATCCGCGGTCGTCGTGGACGCGAATCCGACGCGCTGCAATCCCTGCAGCGCATTCGGCAGGAGGTCGGCGGCCAGTGAGCGGATGCCCATGCCCGAATTTAGCCCGGAACGCCCGGGGACAGCGCGATGGGGTCGCGCGCTGGCGCGACCCCGATCAACCGCCGGCGATAGGCCGGCCCGGTCGGCGCGAAGCGTCAGTTCTTGGACTGGGCCACGCGCAGCCCAGCCGCAGGCTCGCCAGCGGGGCGTTGGAAGGAATACGCTTCCGCGTTCAGGCGGTCGATTTCACCGCTGCGCAGGGCCTGTGCGGCGGCGGCCGCGACATCGGCGCGCGGGTGGCTGCTGACCAGCTTTTCGGTGTAGCCGGCACTGACGGCCTTGATGCTGCCGTCGGCACGGGCCTGGACCAGTTCGGCTTGCACCTGGGCGCGCGTCTTGGTGGCGCTGGCGTGCATCCAGGCGTCGGAAGTCGCCTCCTGGGCGAAGGCCGAGCCGGCGGCGAAGGTGAACGTGGCGAGGGCGATCAGCGTGCGGGTGGTGGTCATGGTGGTTCCTTGGGGTTGGGGGTGAAAACGGAGGCAGGTGTCTTCTGGGTGGTTCGGTGGTTCGGTGATCTCGGTGGCCGGTCTGACGCCGTCCACAACTCCACTTTCGCTGCCCAGAGTGACCGGCACCGAACATCAGGATGACAAGTTTGTAATCGCGGCGCGGGCGCGGAAGTGGCACCATTCGTGCACCATGCGACTCCTGGTCATCGAGGACGAAATCAAACTCGCGCAGTACCTGCACAAGGGACTGAGCGAGAACGGGCATGTCGTCGACCTTGCGCACGACGGCATCGAAGGCCGCCGCCTGGCGACTGGCGGTGAGTACGACCTCGTCTTGCTCGACCTGATGCTGCCGGGCGTCGACGGCTTCGGCGTGCTGGCCGCGATCCGGGCCGAGAAGCGCCAGCTGCCGGTGTTGATGCTGACCGCGCGTGACAAGGTCGAGGACCGCGTGCGCGGCCTCGAGCAGGGCGCCGACGACTACCTCGTCAAGCCGTTCGCGTTCTCCGAACTGCTGGCGCGGGTCGGGGCGCTCGGCAGGCGCGGGGCGACCGGGCCGGGCCAGCCGGTCACGGCGCTGCGTCTGGCCGACCTGGAAATCGACCTGCTGAGCCGGCGCGCGCAGCGTGGCGAGCAGCGGCTGGAGCTGACGGCCAAGGAGTTCAACCTGCTGACGCTGCTGCTGCGTCGGCGCGGGCAGATCCTCTCGCGCACGACGCTGGCCGAGCAAGTCTGGGACATGCACTTCGATTCAGACACCAACGTCGTCGAGGTCGCGGTGCGTCGGCTGCGCGCCAAACTCGACGATCCCTTTCCCGCCAAGCTGCTGCACACCGTGCGCGGCATGGGCTACGTGCTGGAGGAACGCGCGTGATCGCGCCCTGCACCCATTCGATCGGGCGCCGGCTTTCGCGCAAGCTGGCCGTGTTCACGATGCTGATGCTCGGCGCGCTGTTCGCGACGAGCTGGCTGTCGGTGGAGATGCTGCTGAAGGAGCGCAGCGGGCGCGACCTGAAGGCACGCTGCGACCTGATCTCCGACATCGTTTCGCTCGAGGCGAGCCGCGGCGGCGAGCCCGCGGTGCTGGCCCGCCTGCAGGCCGACGCCGGGATGCGGCGCGACACGCGGCTCGAGGTCTGGCGCAGCGACGGGCGTGCGCTGTATGCCGACGCCCTGACGCCGATGCTGCAGGCGTCCGGCCACGTCAAGTCACACGACTTCACGATCGCCGCGCCGGGCCTGCCCGGCGGCGTGCTGCAAGGGCGTTACAGCGTCGACTACACCGAGATCGCGCAGCTCGGCAGCCGCTGGGCCTGGCTGCTGGTGGCGGTGACGCTGGCGGCCGGCGCGCTGGCCTGGGCCGGTGCCGGCTGGCATGTGCGCCGTCAGCTGGCGCCGCTGCGCGAGCTGGCAACGCAGACGCGCGCGATTTCGCCACGCCAGCTCGACCAGCGCCTGTCGCTGGTCGATCCGGCGGAAGAGTTGTTGCCCTGGATCGTGCAGTTCAACGCGCTGATGGACCGGCTGGAGCAGGCCTACCGCCACCTCGAGGCGTTCAACGCCGACGTCGCCCACGAGCTGCGCACGCCGCTGGCGACGCTGATGGGGCAGACCGAACTGGCGCTGTCGCGCGAGCGGCCGGCCGAGTCGCTGCGCGAGACGATGGTGTCTAACCTCGAGGAGATGCAGCGGCTGTCCGCGCTCGTGAACGACATGCTTTTCCTGTCGCAGGCCGACCGGGGCGCGACTGCGCGCCGTGGCGCGCCGGTGAGCCTGGCGGCGCTGGCGGCCGGCGTGGCCGAGTTCCACGAGGGCACGCTGGAGGAGGCCGGGCTCACGCTGCGCGTCGACGGCGACGCGGCGGTCGCGGTCGACGAGGCACTGTTCAAACGCGCGCTGTCGAACCTGATCGGCAACGCCACGCGGTTCGCCGAGCGCGGCTCGACGGTGGTCGTCTCTATCGTCCCGGACGCGCCGGAGCAGGTGCGCGTGACGGTGGAGAACGCCGGCTGCGCGATCGCGAGCGAGCACCTGCCGCAGCTGTTCGACCGCTTCTTCCGCGCCGACTCGTCGCGCTGCTGCGACGGCGAGGAGCAGCACCACGGCCTCGGCCTGGCGATCGTCGCGGCGATCGCGCGCATGCACGCCGGTCGCACGCTCGCCGAATCGGCCGCCGGCACGACGCGCGTGGGGTTCACGCTCGCCACCCACTGAGGCAGCAGCTCGCGCGCGGGCCATGCAATGAGAACGGGCGCCCGATGGGCGCCCGTGTGTGCCTGGCGTCAGCCGTGACTAGCGGTCAGAGGGTCAGAGCGGCACCTTCTTGAGCATCTCGATCCCGATTTCGCCGGCGGCGATCTCGCGCAGCGCGGTCACGCCGGGCTTGTTCTTCGTCTCGACCTTGGGCGCGTGGCCCTGGCTCAGCATGCGAGCGCGGTAGGTGGCCGCGAGCACGAGCTGGAAGCGGTTCGGGATCCGTTGCAGGCAGTCTTCGACGGTGATGCGCGCCATGGGGTTTGTGCCTCGGTGGGTCGTCGGGAGATCGGTGGTCGTTCGGCCGGGGTCGAACGGAGGGTCGGTAGACTGCTCAGCGCAGTCCGAGCGCAGCAAACACCTGGGAGCGGTTGCGGAACTGGGCCGCGTACTTCAGGCGCTGGGAGTGCACGACCGTCTTCAGGTCGAACAGCGCCGTCTCGAACAAGCTGTTGATTATAACGAAGTCGAAATCCCGCGCATGGGGCACCTCTGCGCGCGCATTGCGCATCCGGGTCTCGATCACGTCCGGCCGGTCCTCGCCGCGGCGTTGCAGGCGCTGCCGCAGTTCGTCCCAGCTCGGCGGCAGGATGAAGATCAGCACGGCGTGCGCGAACAGCCGCTTGATCTGCAGCGCCCCCTGCCAGTCGATCTCCAGCACGACGTCCTCGCCGCGCTGAAGGCGCGCCTCGATCGCGGTGCGCGAAGTGCCGTAGAGGTGCCCGTGCACGTTCGCCCACTCGAAGAACTCCTCGCGCTCGACCATCGCGTGAAACGTGGCGTCGTCGACGAACCAGTACTCGCGCCCTGGCTGCTCCTGGCCGCGCGGCGCGCGGGTCGTGTGCGACAGCGACACCGCCAGCCGCGAATCCAGTTCGAGCAGCGCCTTGACCAGGCTCGACTTGCCGGCGCCGCTCGGTGCGGCGACGACGAACAGGTTGCCCGGCATGTCGGGCGCGACAGTCAGCGTCATTCGGGGACCCCGGTCATTCGATGGTCTGCACCTGAACATCGAGTTCGGCGCCAGGACGACGAAACAGCAGCGCAACTGTATCTTGTTGCGCGCGCCGCACGCGGCCGCCTTTGCCTTCGCGTAGTTGCGACGCGCGCCTCCCAGCTGCCTGCCGCGACCCCGCCTTGTGGAACGCCAGGGGTAGGCGTACAAGCCTCGCCACCGCCACCTTCCCAGGAGACTCGCATGGCCACGTACAAGGTCGGTTACTTCGTCGGCAGCCTCGCCTCGACGTCGATCAACCGCCTGCTCGCCAAGGCGCTGGTTCGGCTTGCGCCTTCCGAGCTGGTGCTGAGCGAGATCGCCATCAAGGATCTGCCCTTGTACAGCTCGGACTACGACGCCGACTACCCGCCTGTGGCGCGCGACTTGAAGCAGGCGATCGCCGATGTCGATGCCGTGCTCTTCGTGACGCCCGAGTACAACCGCTCCATCCCCGGCGGGCTGAAGAACGCGATCGACTGGGCCAGCAGGCCCTGGGGCAAGAACTCCTTCGCACGCAAGCCCTCGGGCGTGATCGGCACCTCGCCCGGGGCCATCGGTACCGCAGTAGCGCAGCAAAGCCTGCGCGGGGTGCTGTGCTTCTGCAACTCGCCGCTGATGAATACGGTCGAGGCTTACATCCAGTTCAAGCCTGGCCTCATCTCCGCCGATGGCGAGGTCACTGACGAGAGCACGAAGCAGTTCCTGCAGAACTACATGACGGAACTGCACGCCTTCATCGTGCGCGTGCTGACCGTGATGCCGCGCAGCAGCTGAACCAGACCAGGCCGGCCGGCGCGTGCGGGCATGACGGTGCCCGGCGATCGCCGAAGCCGCTGCGCCGCGCGGGGTCGGATTCGCCGCGCCCTCGCTGGCTCAACGACACGCGCCCTGAAGCCGCACAAGGGGATCTACGGCGTCGTCAGGCCCGACCAGTACGTCGCACTGGTGCTGCCGCTCGACGGTTTCGGTGTACTGAAGGGCTACTTCGGCGGATCGCCGGCCGCGTGCCTCAAGCCTGCGTCGGCTCCGCCCCGAGCGTGGTCTCGTGGACCAGGATCGCCGCCGCCAGGTCCTCCAGCGCCGTGCCGACCGACTTGAACACGGTTCGCTGTTCGGCCGTGGCGCGGCCGCTCACTTGCCCTCGCGCCAATTGGGCGAGTGTCCCCTTGACATCACCGGGACCGAACACGCCACGCGACATCGGGCCCAGCAAGTCGCCGCACTTGGCCAGCGCTTCGTCGGTATCGACATAGAGCGCCGCGCCGGCAAAGCAGGCGTCGTCGGCCTCGCGCATCGCCGGGGTGAAACTGCCTATCAGGTCGAGGTGGCTGCCGGGCCCCAACCAGTGCCCGGCCACGACCGGAGCGGTGGCCAAGGTGGCACAGCTGACGATGTCGGCTGTGCCGACCGCCGCGTCCAGGTGGGTGGTGCTGTGTGCGTCCCAGCCGCGCTTGCGCAACTCGCCGGCGAAGGCATCGGCTTTCGCGCTGTCGCGCGCCCATACCGTCACCCGCTCGATGGGCCGCACCGTTAGGTAGGCCTCCGGCAGCAGACGGGCCACCTGCCCGGCACCGACCACCAGCAGGTGCCGGGCATCGGGCCGCGCCAGCCATGACCCGGCCAACGCCGACGCGGCTGCGGTGCGACGCGCGGTGATCTGGTCACCGTCTATCCGGGCGAGAGGCGCGCCCGTGACGGCGTCGTAGAGCAGGTAGGTCGAGTGCAGGCCGGGCAGCCCGACGCGGGTGTTCGCGGGCGCGATGTTGACCGTCTTGATGCCGTAGTAGCGCCCGGGCAGCCAGGCCGGCATGATCAGCGAGGTGATCTCGTTGCCGCCGCCGTCAGTGATCCGATGGCTATGGCGTTGGGGGACCACGCAGCCCTGGCTGAACATGTCGCGCAGCGCCGGAATCAGTCGCTCGAAGGACAGGGCCTCGCGTGTGGCAGTGGCGTCGTGGTCGCGCATGGCGTGTGGTCAGCGAAAGCTGGCGGGCAGGATGCTGGTTTCAGTGTTCGTGATGCCCTGGGTCAGGCGGACGTGCTCGAACACGCGCGACAGCTCGGGCATGGTATCGGCAGCCTGCATGAGGCTTGTGCTTCCGTGCTCCGGACGGGCTCATCGCCTCCGCCGGTGTGCATTCGGCAACGGGCGCCGGAACCGTCCGGATTGATGTGAATGAGCGGGTCGGGCCGATAGCAGCGGGGCGAGGACGCCGATGACGATGGCGATCTGGTGGGTCAGTTCTCCGATGGATGGGTCTGTCTACGGCGGCGGCCTTCAGGCGGTCAAGCGCGCTGCCAGCCTCTTGGTGGTCGCCGACACGAAGCGCTCGAGCCGCTCGGCGAGGGTGCGAGCCGAGGGCGTCAGCGCGGGCGCGATCTCGTGTGCAGCCTGGCCAAAGGCCTTCGGCACGCGGTCGGCCATGTCCCGCGCCTGCTGAGCCAGAAAGCGCGGCTGCATGCCCAGCTGCCTGGCCATCAGCGCCAGTTGCTTCCCGCTCATCTCGCCCGGCCTGACCTCGCCACCGATCGCAAAGGCGAACTCCGGCGACAGCCCGGGGTGCAGCCGCGTGCACATCAGGTCGTAGAACGGCGTCAGCGTCGCTCCCTGACCGGGCACGCTGTAGATCGACAGGTTCTTGGCATGGCTGTCGTTGTTGCCGACGTAGAGGTTGAAGAACACCCAGCGCACCAGGTGGCGCAGGTCGACGGCAGGCTGCGTGCTGTAGCGGCGGATCATCTCGGCGCAGGCGGCGAGGCCCGGGCCGCCTTCCTTCTCGTACTTGCGATTCGACACGATGCGGGCCAGTTGGCACAGGTCGTACTGCACCAGCCGCGCCAGCGTTCCATCAGGACGCAGTCGGCGGTCGAAGCGGCGCACGACGCAGGCTTCGGTGTGCGGCTCGTAGAAGACCTCTGCGGTCGGCAGGCCGGCCCGGGCCGCAGCGCGCATCACGATGGATTCGTTCGCGGCCGAGTGCCAGACCTTGGCCAGGCGCCGGATGTTGGGCTTGAGGATGTGCGTGGACGGCGACGTGCCCTTGGGCAGCCGGGGCACGCCGTCGTCGAAGATCGCCAGGCTGGTCTTGTCCTGCGCGCCGGCCAGCGAAATGCGTGCGCCTCGCTCGTGGATATCGATGGCTGCGGCCGACTGCTTGGCCAGGATGGCGGCGATGGCTACCCAGGTCGTGGCCCGGTAGGTCGGCGCTTCGGGCGTCTGGCCGGGCGCCACCAGCACGAAGGCACCAGCGGTGTCGCCAGCCACCTCCAGCAGCAGCGAGAAGAGGGTGGACGCCTTGCGCTGCGCGGCCAGGTAGTCGCGCAGCTCGCCCTCGGGCAGCAGGTTCTCGAAGAATGCTTGCACTGCGGGCGTGGCCTGCCGCCCGGGCTGCAACGGGATGGCGGCGAGTGACATGCGCTGGGGACCGCCCAGCCAGTCGGGTGCGTACTCGAAGGCCAGCGGCGCGCTGTCGTACACGGCACCGACGCGGGCGCTGGCGTAGTAGACGTTCAGCCGGTCGGGCCTGGGCTGCATCACGCGGCTCTCACAGCGATGGCGTCGACCGCGAGGCCTTGGTGCGCACCACTACCTCCAGGCCCAGCAGGTCCATGAGGTCCAGCACCTTCTGCAGCTGCACCGTCGGCTTGCCGTTTTCCAGGTCGACGATGAAGCGGTTGCCGGTGTTGCCCAGGCCCGCCAGGTCGAGCTGCCTCAAAGCCAGCCGCTTGCGCTGCTCGCGGATGACGGCTCCCATTTCCACAGAGGAGCGGATCGGGGTTTCTGCCGCATTCGAGTGACCGATCGGTAAGTCTTGCGCCGTGGACGCCATGGCAGGCTCTTCAAGTTACCTATCGGTAAGTTTTTTCCTCGGTATCCAGGGTGTCAAGCAAGAAGTTACTGATCGGTAACCGGTTTGCGTCGTGCAACGCCAAACCGGCACAACGCTGGACTTTCCGGCCGCCAGGGGTGTCGCGAGACCCCCTGAAACCTCACTCGATGAACGCAGACCCCACCGACGCCAGTAGCGAAGCCAATCGCCATCCAGCCGCGTCAGTAACGGCGATGAGGAGAGCCGTTCGGCGGTTCAGCCTTGCACGAAAACCGGGGCGATTCACTTGTCCTTTTGGGTGATCGATCGCCCCGCTGGTCGCAGCTCGAAACGAAACACCGCCTCGGCGCAGACGTCGAGACAGCGCGCGCAGCGGATGCAGTCTGCACTGCGGATCACGGGTGAACGGCCCTGCGCTGCGCCGTACAACGCCGGTGCTATTACGTGCGGCTCGGGGCACACCCGAAAACAGTCGCCGCAAGTTGTGCAGCGATCACGGTGTGCCGCACTGACGTGCAACAGCGCCACCCGGCCGAGTACGCCGTAGAAGGCCCCCACCGGGCACAGATGGCCGCACCAGCCGCGCGGCAGCACCAGCAGGTCGAAACCGAAGACCGCGAGTGCGGCGCCATAGCCGCCGGCCAGCCCGAACACCATCGCCCGCTGCAGCAGCGTGATCGGGTTCAGCGTCTCCCAGACCACGCTGCCCAGCAGCGCTGAAAGCGCAAGCGCGATCCCGAGCACGACGTAGCGCAGCCGGCGGTCGAGGCCGAGACCACCGGACCGGCTGCGCAGGCCAAGCTTCGTTCGCAGCCAGGCAGCCAGATCGGTGACCGGGTTGATCGGGCAGACCCAGGCGCAATAGGCGCGCCCGCCGGCGACGACGTAGATCGACGCGACGATCACCGCGCCGGCCAGCATGCCCGCCTCCAGCGTGTGGCGGGCGAGCAGGCTCTGCAGCGCAACGAACGGATCGGTCAGCCTCAGCATGCCGAAAAGTTCGCTCGAGGCCAGGGTGCCCCGCGCCAGCCACAGCCCGAACCAGGGTCCGAGCAGGAACAGGCCGAGCACCAGCAACTGGCTCGCGCGTCGCGCCAGCAGCCAACGGCTGCGCCACCACCACGCATGCGCAGGCGCCGATGCCGGCGCACCGGCGCCAGGGCCGGCCTCAACGCTGCGCGACATGGTTGGCGCGCACGGTGATCGCGGCGTTGCCCTGGAGAACGCAGGCGGCCTCGCAGCAGCCGCAGCCGGTGCAGTACCCGGCATCGACGAACGGCGTGAAGTTGCCGCCACGCGCGGTGTGACCGGGCTGCATACGCAGGGCTAGGCCCTTGACCGGGCAGGCCTGGAAACAACTGTCGCAGTACGCAGCCCCGGTGGTGCTCAGGCAGCGCCCAGGCGCGCTGAGTTCGGCCAGACCCATCGCGGCATCGGTGATATCGGTTAGCGATGATCGCAGCGCCCCGGTCGGGCAAGCCGCCACGCAGGGGATGGTTATGCACATCTCGCAGGCTGTCTGCCGAGCGACGAAGTAAGGCGTGCCGGCGGGCACCGATGCCCCGAGATCGGCCAAATTCAGGGTGTCATATGGGCAGGCCTGGACGCACAGGCCGCAGCGCACGCAGGCCTCGAGAAAACCGGATTCGCGCAGCGCCCCCGGAGGACGGATGCGGTCCGCGGGCAGGAGCCGTCGGACCTCACCGCGGGCCTGTACACCCAACAGCCCGGTGATGCCGCCAAACGCCAGCACGCTCGAGAGTGCATTGCGGCGCGAGACCCCCTTTGCCATCAGCCCTGAGTCCTGTTGAGCGTCGCTCGACCATGACAACCGCAACGACTGCACTTGGCCCGGCACCGCCTGCCGGGGCCGGTCGCCTGAGCTTACTCGTCGATCTGAATGCCCGCCGCGCGCAAGCCGCTCACCAGATGCCGACGCGTGCCGTCGACGTCGACCGGGCGGGTCTTGCGCAGGCTCGCGATCTCCTCGGCGCTGTAAGGCTGCATCCCCTGCAGCTGACCATCGGCTGTGACGTAGGGCAATAGCCAGTTCATCAGGTTGGCTATGTCGCCGTCGTTGAGCGGCGAATTCATCACCCCCGGCACCTGCACGATGTATTCGCGGCCACCCTGCACCTTCAGAAACCGGTCCAGCGTATTGCGCATCGACGGGATGCCCTTGCTGGGCACCCCCCGCCCGTCCATCAGGTGGCAGCCGGTGCAGTGGTGGATGTAGTGCGTGCGTGCCCGCACCGCGTCCTGCGCCGCAGCGGCCGGCAGAGCCAGCAGCAGCGCTGCCAGTGACAACAGCCCGGCTCGGACCGTCATGACTTTTCCGGGTAACCGATGATTACCGAGACCGTGCAGTGATACACCGCGCTGTCGTTGGCCATGCACCAGTTGACGTCGTTGTGCACGCCGAAGCGATAACCCGGACGGTCACCGTCGTTGGTGTTGCAGAAGCAGCGGCCGCAACTGGTCTTGCCGCAACAGTCGTTGTAGCTCACCAGGTAGTCCTTGCCATCGGCCGGGTTGTGACAGGTGCCGATCCAGGACACCTTGGAAATGCTGGTTCCGGGCGGGCAGGATGTCTCGCTGCCGCCGCAGCACGAGCACAGGAAGCCATCGACCGCGCAATAGCGCCAGTAGTCGCAATCGGTGGCCTTGGGTGCGGCCTTGCCGCTCTTGCCTCCGCCGTGGGCACCTGCCGCGTGGGCCCGCGAGCTGCGGTCGAAGGGCAGGACCGGCAGCGTGAAGGCCGAGGCCACCATCACCTTGCCGACCTTGACCAGTGCACTGCGGCGCGAGGTGCTGCTGGCGAGCGCGCGCACGCGACGCTCGGTCAGTCGGTCGAGGAAGTCGAACAGCTGCTTCATGCCTGATCCTTGGCCAGACGCGAGGAATCGAGGTAGTCCTGCACAGAGGCGACGCCGAGTTCGCGCGCCGCGAACAGGCTGTCGAGTTGTTCACGCGAATTGACCAGGCCCTTGGCGCGCACGCGCCCGGCCTCGTCGATCAGCACCGCATGGGGCAGCTTGCCGACATGGAACCGCATGCCCAGTTCGGTCGACAGCACGTACGGGAAAGCGCCGAGCTCGGCGCGGCGGCGGAATTCCCGGTGCTCCGAGGCGTCGCCGTCAGAGGCGAGCACGAGCTGAAGCCGCTCGCCCTCAGCCTTCTTCACCGACTTCAGGATCGGCAGCAGCTTCTTGCACACCGGGCACGTCGGCGAGAGGAAGAACAGCAGCGTGCTGTGCGCTGACGGCGCACCGATCTGCAGTTCGCTGCCGTCGAGCGTGGGGAGCACAAAGACCGGCGCCGCGTCGCCGACCTTGGGGCCGCTGTCCATCATCAGCGCGCCCATCGGCGCAATGCGCTCGTAGAGGATGCCGATCTGGCGCGACAGGGCGATCACCACCACCAGCAAAGCCAGCACCGCCACCCACAGCAGCACGTTGGAAATGATCAGGGCTTCGTTCATGGCGAGTTCCTCAGTTCGAGCAGGTGCGCGTGGTGGCTCAACATGGCATTCACCAGGTAGTACAGGCCGAGGCCGAACAGCGTGGCGAAGCCCGCAGCGGCGAAATCGAGCCAGACCACCGGCCGCCCCGACAGCGGTGCGAACGAGGTCAGGGCGAGCAGCATCAGCACGCCGTTGCGCACGACCAGGCCGACCCCCAGCGGTGTATGAAGACCCCCGCCGCAGCCGCAATCGATGCGGTCACGGCCGCGCAGCAGGTTGATGCCGATCGCCGCGGTGACCAGCAGCAGCAGCGCCAGCGCCAGCAGCCCACCGAGCGGACGCGTGGCGCCGGGCAGCAGCAAGGCGCCGGCCAGGCCCTCGAACAACGGCAGGCTGCGCGCGAGCACGGGCACCAATGGCGCAGGCAACAGGCGATAGTTGTCGACGGCGTCGCGGAACACCTCGGGTTCGCGCAGCTTCTCGAGCGCGCCGAGCAGCAGGACGGCGCCGAGCCCCGCGGCCGCGGCGTGGGCAAGGACCGGATCGATGACGGGCAGCAGGCTCATCACATCCCCACGAAGGCCGGCGTATCGCCGACCGGCTCGGAGCGCGCCAGCGGCTTGGTCGGCGGTTTCGGTCCGCTCAGATCGAAGGAGACGATGGTGTTGTCCGCACCGCTGAGCACGAACAGCCGTGGCTTGGCGGTGCGCGCGATGTTCATCGACACCGCCATCTGGCCGGGCAGGCGCGCGATGCGGGTGCGGCGCTTCAGGTCGACGACCCAGATCTCCTTGGCTGGGTTCTTGTGTGTGCCCTCGGCGCCCTTGTCGTGCATGCCGACATAGAGTCGACCACTGCGCGGCTCGATGGCAAACAGCTGATAACCGCCCGGCCGCCAGCCCTGCTTGCGAGCAGCCCCATCGAGCATGGACCAGGGCGGGTTCGCCGTCGGCGCCGCGCCCGTCAGCTCGAGGCTGTAGACATTGCCGTGGTAGGAGACGAAGCTCAGTGCGTCGCCGACGAGCTCGTAGTGCATGAAGACAGGATCCGTGTCGGGGTCGAAGAACGGCTTGCTGACGCTGCTCGATGCGAGCGCGCCCTTGTCGTCGAGGTCGAAGGTCGCGAAGGTGCCGTCGCCGCACACCGATGAGAAGCGCCGCGGCTGGCTCGGCCACGGGATCACGGCGTAGCAGCCCGGCGCCGGCACCTCGGCCACGGCCCGCCGGGTCTGCAGGTCGACGACGCTGACCGAGGTCGCCGGTGTCGCGTTCTGCACCAGCAGGAAGCGGCCGTCGGCCGTGGTGGCCGACAGCGCGCGCATCGGCAAGCTGGTCACCCGCTTGGCGGGGATCTCGATTTCGTACTGGAAGCTCAGGTCGTCGGCGCTGTAGACCTCGACGACGTCGGTGCGCACGCCGCGCTGCAGCCGGCTGTAGTAGGTGGTGGCGACGTAGATCGTGTGCCGGTCCGGCGACAGCGCCGTCGCCGCGGCAAAGCCGGTGCCGAGCAGGCCGAGATAGCGCATCTGGGAACCGTCGAGCACATGAGTGCGGCCATCGACAAGATGGCCCATCGCCGGGTCGCCGATGTACAGCCGGTACGAGTCGACCGGCGCCAGCTTGGTCATCGTCAACTGGTCGAGCGGCAACACGGCGTGGGCTGTCGAGGTCAGCGCAACGGCCCCGATGACCAGCAGACTGCGCGCGACCTGATGTGCCGCGCCGTGGAACAAGCGAGCACCCATGCGATGGCTCCCATGCGCGGCCCCCCGGGGCCGCTGGCGCAATCATCATAGGTCGCAGCACGGCAGCCGGCTATCCGGATCCGGCAATCCGCAGCGCATGCGGGCCAGCCCGACAGCCTCCTCGAATTGCCTTTCGATGCTGCCGGATCGGGATAACTGCTCTGCGCCCGGCCACCTAGGATGTGACAGACCGGCCGCGCCGCCGGCAACGCCATCGACAGATCCGGCCGATCGGCATCGCCCTTTGAAGGAGACGACGTGACCCACCACAAGCCCCTGGCCCTGGCCTGTTCAACCTTGATCCTGGCGATGGTCGCCGCGAGCCCCGCCACACACGCTGCCGATGCTTCCAGACTCGGCGCGGAGCTGACGCCGCTGGGCGCCGAGAAAGCCGGCAACAAGGACGGCAGCATTCCAGCCTGGTCGGGCAACGAGGTGCAGCAGACGGGCTGGTCGTACGGCAAGCTGCGTGGTGAGCACTTCAAGCACAAGGACGACAAGCCGACACTGACCATCGATGCGGCTAACGGGGACAAGTACGCCGAGCGCCTGTCGCCCGGCCAGCTCGCGATGCTCAAGCAGATCAAGGGCTACAGCATGCAGGTGTACCCGACGCGGCGCAGCTGCGGCGCACCCGACTTCGTCGCCGCCAACACCAAGGCGAGCGTCAGCACCGCGAAGCTGGCCGCCGACGGCTGGGGCTTGAAGGAAGCGACGGTGCCCGGCATCCCGTTTGCGATGCCCGCCGCCGGTATCGAGGCGATGTGGAACGCGAAGATGCGCTACCGCGGCGTCGGCATCGACTACAAGAACGTCGTGACCTCGGTCTCGCCACGCAAGGGCAGCACCGAGTGGATTCGTGCCGGCCAGGAATTCACCGCCTACATGCCCTGGGGCGCCAAGGGTTCGACCTTGCTGTCCAAGTTGCCGCAGGTCGAGTACTACGCCTACTTCGCCTACAGCTCGCCCACCGCGCTGGCCGGTCAGGCGCTCTCGATCACGTACTTCCTCGACCAGGACGGCAGCGAGACCTTCTATTACTTCCCGGGCCAGCGGCGCGTGCGCCGCATGCCGACGTACTCGTACGACTCGCCGCAGATCGGCATGGAGAACCAGTACACGCTCGACGAGCCCTTCGTCTTCAACGGCACGCTCGACCGCTTCGACTGGAAGCTCGTCGGCAAGACGGAGCTGTACGTGCCCTACAACGCCTTCGGCGCCTACAACTTCAAGGCCAAGTTCGAGGACATCGCCAAGCCCGACTTCATCGACCCGGGCCAGCGCCGCTACGAACTGCACCGCGTGTGGGTGATCGAGGCGTCGGTCAAGGCGGGCATGCGCCACACCACGCCCAAGCGCACCTACTACCTCGACGAGGACAGCTGGAACATGGTGCTGGCCGAGGACTACGACGCCCAGGGCAAGCTGGCCAAGGTGCGCGAGGGCTTCCTGATCCCGGTCTACGAGACCGGCACCTGCGACGTCTCGGCCTTCGTGCAATACAACCTCAACGAAGGCCGCTACGTCTTCGACATGCACGCCGCCGGCACCGGCAGCGACGTGCGCTGGCTCACCGAACCCGGTGACAACCCGCGCATGAAGCCCAGCTTCTACACGTCCGACAACCTGCGTGCGATCAGCGACCGCTGATTCAACCGTCGATCACAAGAACCCAAGCGGAGACAGTCCCATGAACCCAGCACGAGCCCTGCTCAAGCCGGCCGCGGCGGCCGCCCTCATGGCCTGCTTCGGCAGCGCGCAGGCCTTCACGTTCCAGACCGAGAGCGTGCGCGGCAACTTCGACTCGACGCTCTCGCTGGGTTTGGGGGTGCGCGCCGACTCGCCTAGCTGCAGCTTGATCACCGACGGCGCCGTCGACGACAAGGGCGGCGCGGTTGCCGGCTGCCTTGCGCCGACCTCGCTGCTCGGCGACCAGGGCAACCTGAACTACGGCCGCGGCGATTTGTTCACGGGTTATCTGAAGGGCAGCCACGAGCTGCTGCTGAAGATGCCGAGCGACTTCACCTTCTTCGGCCGCGTCAACTGGGTGCGCGATTTCGCCGCCACGAGCACCACCGGGTTCGCCAGCGCAGCGCCGCCGCCGCCGGCCGCCGACGGCCTGTCCGACGACGCGCGCGAAGCCCTGCGCTTCAAGGGCAGGCTGCTCGACTTCTGGGTCAGCAAGAGCTTCGCGCTCGGCGGCCAGCAGGCCCGCGTGCGGGTGGGCAACCAGGTCATCAGCTGGGGCGAGAGCCTGTTCCTGCCGGGCGGTATCAACAGCACCAATGCGATGGACATCATGCGTCTGTCGCAACCGGGCACGCAGTTGAAGGAGGTGTTCCTGCCGGCGCCGATGATCAGCATCGCAAGCGGTCTCGGGCATGGCCTGAACGTCGAGGCCTATGTGCAGACGAACTGGAACGCCAGCTACTTCCCGCCGACCGGCAGCTACTGGTCGGTGGTCAACGGGCTGGGCAAGGGTCATGCCGCCTACGGGCTCGTCGAAGTCGAGCCGCGCAACGGCGGCCAGTGGGGTGTCGCCCTGCGCTACCAGCCCCAGGGCACCCAGCTCAACCTCGGCCTGTACGCAATGAGTTTCCACGACAAGACGCCGAACTTCAGCGTCAATATCAACAATACCGGGGCGGTCGGCTGGACCTACGCCGAGGATCGGACGATGCTCGGCGTCAGCGCCAATTTCCCGCTCGGCGACTGGGCGATCGGCACCGAGCTGTCGTACCGGCCGAAGGATGCCGTCGCGCTGAATGCCGCGACCACCGGCTGCAGCTCGCAGAACGGTGACTGCTGGGTCGACGAAAAGCGGCTGCAATGGGCCCTTACCGGCCTGCTCAGCCTGACCCCGAGCACGGGCGGCGGCATCCTGAAGATGCTCGGCGCCGACACCGCGACGGTGCTGTCCGAACTCGTGGTGATCAGCTATCCGGACCTCAAGAAGAACTACGGCGGCGATCTGATCACCGCCGGTGGCTGGGGCTGGGGCCAGGCGACCGATCCGACCGCCGCACCGGTGGCCAAGGGCAGCAAGACCTCGGCGGGGATCAACTTCGATGT
This sequence comes from Rubrivivax sp., assembly GCA_040007675.1. GTDB lineage: Bacteria > Pseudomonadota > Gammaproteobacteria > Burkholderiales > Burkholderiaceae_C > Rubrivivax. The sequence goes on along the minus strand of JBDTUO010000001.1, from coordinate 22,663 downwards.
CAGCTGGGTCTACGACGGCACGGTCATCCCGGGCTGGCAGGTCATTCCCGAGATCTACTACTTCCAGGCCCTCTCGGGCTACACGCCCAACCTGTCGGGGCTGTTCATGAAGGGCGCCAAGTCAGTCAACCTGACCGTCAGCTTCATCCGCAACCCGGCGACTTGGCAGTTCGCGCTCAACTACGCCAAGTTCTGGGGTGGCGGCTCGGCACTCGACCAGCCCCTCGGCGACCGTGCCTTCTTCGGCGCCGTGCTGTCGCGCAACTTCTGACGCCCGCGCCCGTGGGGCCTGCATGCGGTCCGGCCAGCGCATGCCGCCCCCACCCGCGCAGCCGCAACCTGACGCCGCCGCGCCGCGGCCGACATCGATGAACGAAGCGCGTGATTCAGCGCCGGTGCCGGCCAGCGCTTCCGCGCTGCTGCGTGGTCTGCAGCGCCTGGAGGATCTGCTCTTCGGCCACCGCGCCCAGATCCTGGTAATGCTCGCGGCGCTGACCGCCGTGATGGGCTGGTTCGCACTGCAGTTGCGCATGGAGGCCGGCTTCGAAAAGCAGATGCCGATCGGCCACGAGTACATCGGCACCTTCAAGCAGTACCGCGACGACCTGCTCGGAGCCAACCGTCTGACCGTCGTCGTGCGCGCGCGCCAGGGCACGATCTGGAGCCAGGCCGGCCTGACGCGGCTGTACGAAGTGACGCAGGCGGTGATGTTCCTGCCCTATGTCTCGCGCGGCAGCGTGCAGTCGCTGTGGACGCCCAACGCGTTTGTCAACGAGATAACCGAGGAGGGGTTTCGCGCCGATCCGATCATCCCGGGCACGATCACGCCCGACAAGCTTGATGCGCGGGCGATCGAGGGCATCGCCCGCACGACCAAGCTCGGTGGTTATGTCGGCACCCTGGTGGCCCGCGACCAGGGCAGCGCGATGATCACGGCCGAGCTCAATGAGTTCGATGCGGGCGGCGTGCGCATCGACTATGTCGAGTACAACCACGTGCTCGAGCAGCAGCTGCGCGAACGCTTCGAGGATGCGAGCTACGAGATCCAGATCATCGGTTTTGCCAAGCAGATCGGCGACATCGCCGACGGTGCTTCGGCGGTGCTCGAGTTCTGCCTCCTCGCGCTGCTGTTGACCGCCGCGGCGGTGTACTGGTACTGCCACTCGCTGCGTTTCACGCTGCTGACGATCGGCTGCTCGCTGACCTCCCTGATCTGGCAGTTCGGCACGCTCAGGGTGATGGGCTTCGGCCTCGACCCGCTGGCCGTTCTGGTGCCCTTCCTGGTGTTCGCGATCGGCGTCTCGCACGGCGTGCAGCAGATCAACTTCATCGTGCGCCGGATCTCGCAGGGCCGCTCGACCTTCGACGCCTGCCGCGACAGCTTCAGCGGCCTGCTGATCCCCGGTGCCCTGGCCCTCGTGACGGCCTTCGTCTCCTTCATCACGCTGCTGCTGATCCCGATTCCGATGGTGCGTGAGCTGGCGATCACGGCCTCGCTGGGGGTGGCCTACAAGATCGTCACCAACCTCGTGATGCTGCCGCTGGCGGCGTCGTACTTCAGCTTCGGCGCGGCTTATGCCGAACGTGCCGTGCTCATGCGCGACCAGCGCGCCCGCTGGTTGCGTGCGCTGGCGCGCCTGGCCGAACCGCGCAGGGCGCTGCTCGTGCTCGGCATCACCGCGGCGATCTTCGCCACCGCCGTGTGGCAGAGCCGAGACCGCGTGATCGGCACCCTGCAGCCCGGTGCGCCGGAACTGCGCGCCGACGCCCGCTTCAATCTTGATGCGGTGTCGATCTCGAGCCACTACGACACCGGCCTGGACTGGTTGAGCGTGGTCTTCGAGACTGCGCCCGAAAGTTGCGAGAACGTCGCCCTCGGCATCGCGCAGGACCGCTTCGTCTGGGCCATGCAGCCGGTGGCCGGCGTGATGTCGATCGCATCGTTCAGCGGCCAGCTGCGCCAGTACAACGAGGGCTACAACGAAGGCAACCCGAAGATGGCGGTGGTGCCGATCGACCCCGCCAACTACGCCGGCCTGGCCACCGAGACCAGCCGCGTGCCCGGCACGATGCGCAAGGACTGCAGCATGACTGCCGTGCACCTGTACCTGACCGACCACAAGGCGACCACGATCCAGGGTGTCATCGACGCCGTCAAGGCCTATCGCGAAGCCCATCCGATCCCCGGCGTTCAGATCCGCCTGGCGGCCGGCAATGCCGGCGTGCTGGCGGCGATCGACGAAGAGGTCGAACACAGCGAGCTGCCGATGCTGCTCTACGTCTACGCCGCGATTGCCGCGCTGGTGCTGCTGGTCTACCGCGATCTGCGCGCGGTGCTGGCCTGCTGTCTGCCGTTGACCATCGGCACCTTCGTCGGCTACTGGTTCATGAAGGAGCTGCAGATCGGCCTGACCGTCGCGACGCTGCCGGTGATGGTGCTGTCGGTGGGCATCGGCGTCGACTACGCCTTCTACATCTACAACCGCCTGCAGCTGCACCTGGCCAATGGCCAGCACATCGTCAAGGCGCTCGAACACTCGATCCTCGAGGTCGGCACGGCGACGATCTTCACCGCCATCACGCTCGCGATCGGCGTCGCGACCTGGTCCTTCTCGGCGCTGAAGTTCCAGGCCGACATGGGCAAGCTGCTCGCCTTCATGTTCATGGTCAACATGGTGATGGCGATGACGGTGCTGCCGGCGTTTGCGGTCTGGCTCGAGCGGCTGTTCCCGCGCCGACGACCGGCGCGTGCGCCTGGCCTGCTGCAGCACTGAGGTATGACGATGGGGCACACCTCACCCAGGAGCTGCGGGTCGTCGCGCTGGCTTTGGTCGCTGCTGGCGGTGCCGCTGCTGTGCGGGCAGCCGACATTCGCCCAGGCCACGGCCGCGGCGCCGTTGACCCTCGTCGGCGCGCAGCGCACCGTCCACGCCAGCCACGCGATGCTGCTGGCGTCTGCGCGTGCCGGCGCACGCATCGTCGCGGTGGGCGACCACGGCGTGGTCCTGCTGTCCGACGACAACGGCAGGACCTTTCGTCAAGCGCGCACGGTGCCGGTCGATGCTGCGCTCACCGGTGTCAGCTTCGTCGATGCCCGGCAAGGCTGGGCCGTGGGCCATTGGGGCGTGATCCTGCACAGCGAAGACGGCGGCGAGACCTGGACCGTGCAGCGCAGCGACGTGGAGACCGACCGGCCGCTGTTCGCGGTGCACTTCTTCGACGCGCAGCGCGGGGTGGCGGTCGGCCTGTGGTCGCTGGTGCTGCGCACCGAGGACGGCGGGCGCCAATGGCAGACCGTCTCGCCACCGCCGCCGGACGGCGCGCGCAAGGCCGACCTGAACCTCTACGGTCTGTTCACCGACAGCAAGGGGCGCCTGTATGCCGCCGCCGAACGCGGCAAGCTGCTGCGCTCGGACGATTTCGGCCAGAACTGGGTCTACCTGTCCACCGGCTACAAGGGCTCCTTGTGGACCGGTCTCGCCACCGCCGACGGCAGCCTGTTCGCAGCCGGGATGCGCGGCTCTCTGTTTCGCAGCGTCGACGACGGCCGCAGCTGGAGCGCCGTGGCCACCGGAAGCACCTCGTCGATCAGCGCGATGGCCCAGGTTGATCGGGATCTGATCGCGGTGGGCGCCGACGGCCTGCTGTTGCGCAGCAGTGACGGCGGCAAGAACTTCGTGACCTCACCACGTGCCGACCGCCTGTCGCTGACCGCGGTCATCGGCGCCGCCGACGGGAGCGAAGTCCTGTTCTCGCGCCAGGGCGTCGTGGTCGACAGCAAGCCCTGAACTGGATTGCTGGGCACGCATGGGCTACCCCGAACTCGCACTTCATGTCGCTGGCCAATGGCTGCGCCGCGCGTCGGGGGGCGAATGCAGCGTGGTCAATCCGGCGGACGCATCGCCGCTGGGAACCCTTCCGCTGGCTGGCGCCCGGGAGCTGAACGAGGCTGCCGAGGCTGCCGCGCGCGGCTTCGTGATCTGGCGCCGGAAGTCGGCGCACGAGCGTTATCTGATCGTGCGCCAGGCCGCCGCGCTGCTGCGCGAGCGTGCGCCGGCCATCGCGCAGGTCCTGACCCTCGAGCAGGGCAAGCCGCTGGCCGAGGCGTTGCGCGAGGTGACGCTGTCGGCCGACATCATCGATTTCCAGGCCGAGGAGGCGAAACGCCTCTACGGCCGGCTGGTGCCGCCGCGGGTGCCGGGAATCCTGTCGCAGGCCGTGATTCGCCAGCCGATCGGCCCGGTGGCCGCGTTCACGCCCTGGAACTTCCCGGTCAACCTGCCGTCACGCAAGCTCGGCAGTGCCCTGGCAGCGGGCTGCAGCGTCGTCATCAAACCGGCCGAAGAAACGCCGGCGAGCTGCATGCTGGTGGTGCGCGCCTTTCTCGATGCCGGCGTGACGCCCGAGGCGCTGAACATGGTCTGCGGCGTGCCTGAACAGGTCTCGGCGACGTTGATCGATCACGCTGCGATCCGCAAGGCCTCATTCACAGGCTCGGTGGCAGTCGGCAAGCAGCTCGGTCAGATGTGCGCGGAGCGGATCAAGCGCTTCACCGGCGAGCTCGGCGGCCACGCGCCGGTGATCGTCTGCGCCGATGCCGACGCGGGCTTCGCGCTGAAGAACGCGCTGGCAGCCAAGTTCCGCAACGCGGGTCAGGTCTGTGCCTCGCCGATCCGCTTCTACGTGCACCGCAGCCTGTATGCGGCATGGGCGGCGCAGTTCAGCGCCAGCGCGCAGGCGCTGCGCCTGGGGCCGGGGCTCGATCCCCAGACCGAGATGGGCCCGCTGATCCACAGCCGTCGCATTGAAGAGATGGAGCGTTTTGTCGACGACGCCGTCGACCGCGGCGCGCGGCTGCTGTGCGGCGGCCACCGCGTCGATCGGCCCGGCTACTTCTTCGAACCCACCGTGCTCGCCGACGCGCCCGCCGACAGCCTGGTGCAGCGCAGCGAACCTTTCGGGCCGATCGCCGTGATCGAACCCTTCGACAGCCTCGACGAGGCCATCGTGCGCGCCAACGCGCTGCCCTATGCGCTGGGCGCCTACGCCTTCACGCGCGACCTGCAGACCGCGCATCGCCTGGGCGAGGAGCTCGAGGCCGGCATGGTCGGCATCAACACTTTCGGCGTGTCGCAGCCCGAATTGCCCTTCGGCGGCTGGAAGGAGAGCGGCGTCGGCCAGGAGATGGGTGCCGAAGGCCTGCTGCACTACACCGAAGTCAAAACCGTGACGGTGGGCGTGCCCGCCTGAGACCCGCGCAAGGACAGCGATGTCGAATGTCGAACAGCTCAAGCAGGACAACGCACGTTTCCTGTTCCACCCGATGGCGCATCCGCGGGCGATGCAGCAGAACCGTCCGGACATCATCGTCCGCGGCGAAGGTTGCTGGGTGTGGGACATCGACGGCCACAAGATGCTCGACGGTGTCGCCGGCCTGTGGAGCAGCAACCTCGGCCACAGCAACCGGGCGGTGCGCGACGCCATCGTCGCCCAGCTCGACGAGCTTCCCTTCTACAACACCTTCCGCGGCACCAGCCACCCGCGTGCGATCGAACTGTCGGCCCGCCTGGTCGGCATGATGACCGAGGACGGCGTCGCCTCGGTGATGTTCGGCAACGGCGGCAGCGATGCGGTCGAAGGGGCGCTGAAGATTGCGCGCCAGTACTGGAAGCTCCGGGGGCAGGCCGAGCGCAGCAAGTACATCAGCCTGAAGCAGGGCTACCACGGGGTGCATTTCGGCGGCATGTCGGTCAACGGTCTGGGCAACATCCGGCGTGCCTACGAGCCGCTGATGCCGGGTTGTTTCCACGTCGACACCCCGTGGCTGTACCACAACCCGTTCAGCCAGGACCCCGAGGAACTGGCCCGCATCTGCGCCAACTTGCTCGAGCGCGAGATCCAGTTCCAGGGCGCCGACACCGTGGCCGCGTTCATCGCCGAACCAATCCAGGGTTCGGCCGGCGTGATCGTGCCGCCGGCCGCCTACTGGCCGCTGGTGCGCGAGGTCTGCGACCGCAACGACGTGCTGTTGATCGCCGACGAGGTCGTGACCGGTTTCGGCCGCAGCGGCGCCCTTTTCGGCACCCGGCTGTGGGGCGTGAAGGCCGACATCTGGTGCCTGGCAAAGGGCATCTCGTCGGGGTACGTGCCGCTCGGTGCGACCGCCCTGAGCCACAAGGTTGCCGACGCCTTTCTCGCCGACAGCGGCAACGCCGGCACCATCGCCCACGGCTACACCTACAGCGGCCACCCGGTGGCCGCGGCGGCGGCTCTGGCCACGCTCGACGTGCTCGAGTCGCAGGACATCGCGGGCAACGCGGCGCGTGTCGGCGCGCACCTGCAGGCCCGGCTGGCCGACTTTGCGGACCGGTTCAGCTTCGTCGGCGACGTCCGCGGCCAGGGGCTGATGAGCGGCATCGAGATGGTGTCGGACAAGGCCTCGCGCGCGTCGCTGACGCGCAGCAGCGACATCCCGCAACGCGTCGCGCGCGAGGCCTACCAGCGCGGGGCGATGGTTCGCATCTCGGGGCCCAACATGATCCTGTCGCCACCGCTGATCATCACGCGCGAAGAGATCGACCACCTCGTCGACATCCTCGATGCGTCGTTCGCCGCGGTCGAGACCACGCTCTGAAACCGGCGCCAGGTCATCTGCAATGGAAAATCCGACGATCCTGCTTATCGGCACCGTCGACACCAAGAGTGACGAGATCGCCTTCCTGAGCCGGTGCATCGGGCAGGCCGGCGGGCATGCGCTGGTGATGGATGTCGGTGTGCTCGGGCGCGGCGGCTGCCGCGCCGACATCACGAACACCGAGGTTGCCGCCGCCGCCGGGATGACGCTGGAGCAGGCCGCGGCGTCTGGCGACGAGAACAGCGCGATGCGCACGATGGCTTGCGGCGCCGCGCTGCTGGCCGCGAAGCTGCAGGGCCAGGGGCGCATCGCCGGCGTGCTGGCGCTCGGCGGAACGATGGGCACCGACCTCGCGCTCGATGTCACCAGCGCGCTGCCGCTGGGGTTTCCGAAGGTGGTGCTGTCGACAATCGCATATTCGCATCTGCTGCCCTCCGAACGCATCGCGCCCGATCTGATCATGGTGCTGTGGGTCGGCGGCCTGTATGGCTTGAACAGCCTGTGCCGCTCGGCGCTGTCGCAGGCCGCCGGTGCTGTGCTCGGTGCGTGCCGCAGCGTGATCGCGCCCCTCCCGGGGCGTCCGATGGTGGGCATGACCTCGCTCGGATCGAGCGTGCTCGGCTACATGAAGCTGCTCAAGCCCGAACTCGAGCGGCGCGGTTTCGAGGTCGCTGTGTTCCACACCACCGGCATGGGCGGCCGCGCCTTCGAAACGCTGGCGGCACAAGGCCGCTTCGTCGCCGTGATGGACCTGTGTCTGCAGGAACTCGTCAACCACCTCGGAGGCTCCTGTGTCACCGCCGGCGCCGACCGCCTTCTGGGTGCCGGACGCGCCGGCGTGCCGCAAATCGTGGCCCCGGGAGCCACCGACATGATCGACTACGCGGCCTGGTCCGGGCTGCCGGAGCGCTTCCAGGGCCGCGCCGCGCACACCCACAACCGGCTCATCGCCTCGGTCTGCATCGACCCGCCGATGCGCCGCAGCGTCGCCCGTGCCATCGGTGCGCGTCTGAGCCAGGCGACCGGACCGACCGTGCTCCTGGTGCCCACGCAGGGCGTCGAAGGCTGGGATCGTGCTGGCCAGCCGCTGCACGATCCCGAAGGCCTGGGTGCGCTGGTCGACGAACTGCGCACTGCGGTGGGCACCGGCACGCAACTGATCGAGCTGGACGCGCACATCAACGATGCGGCATTCGCCGCGGCGGTGCTGCAGGTGTTCGACCGCTGGGTGGCCGAGGGTCTGATCGCCGCGCCCGAAGCGGCCGAGCTCCAGTGAGTCCACCGAGATGAGCGCCCAGGCCCTGGTGCTCGACTTCGGCGGTGTCGTCACCCGCACCCTGTTCGAGACGCATGCCCAGACCGAGCGTGCGCTCGGATTGGCGCCCGGCACCCTGACGTGGCGGGGCCCGTTCGACCCTGCGCACGACCCGCTGTGGCGCGAGATGCAGGCCGACCGCATCAGCGAGCGCGACTACTGGATGGCACGCACCCACGAAGTCGGCTGTCTGCTCGGCGAAGATTGGGACCGGATGGAGACCTTCGTCAGACGCGCACGCGGCGCCGACGTGCAGGCGATGATCCGCCCGCAGGCAGAGCACGCGGTCCACGCCGCTCGGGCCGCCGGCAAGCGCGTGGCCCTGTTGTCCAACGAGCTCGACATGTTCTACGGCGCCGCGATGCGCGAAGAACTGCCCTTGCTGGCGCTGTTCGAGCTGATCGTCGACGCCACCTACACCGGCATTCTCAAACCCGATCCGCGCGCCTACGCGGCAATCACCGAGGGTCTCGGCATCGCTGCGGCCGACTGTGTCTTCGTCGACGACCAGCGGCGCAACGTCGACGGCGCGCGAAGCTTCGGCATGCAGGTCGTGCACTTCGACGTCGTGCAGCCGCAGGCCTCGTATCACCACGCGCTGCAACTGCTCGGTCTGCCCCCCGCCGAGGCATCCATGGCCGGCCCACCGCGGACCGGCTGATTCGACAAAGAATCCATCACGCGGCGAAGACCGCGGACTCTCCGAGACGAAAGGAACATCGTGAGCACAGAGGATCGACCCGGATACTTCACCGCCGGTCAACTGGAAAGGAATGCCCTCGGTGTGCCCGGCGTCGTCTTTCTCGTTCTTGCCGCCGTCGCCCCGTTGACGGGCATCGTCGTCGTCGCGTCACTCGCTATCGCCCTGGGCAACGGGGGAGGCGCGGCGGCGTCGTTCATCATCGTTGCCATCATCTTGCTGTTCTTCGCCGTCGGCTACGCACAGATGTCACGGCAGTTGGTGAATGCGGGCGGGTTCTACGCCTTCGTAGTCAAGGGCCTGGGCCGCAGCGGAGGGCTGGTTGCCGGCTTCATCGCCACCATGGGCTATAACTTCTTCGTCGCCGGCACCATCGGCACGAGTGGCTTCTTCACGCAGACCGTCGTCGCGCAGCTCACCGGATTCGATCTGCACTGGTACGCTTGGGGCCTGATCTCGATCGTCGCCTCCTTCGTGCTGGCCAGGCAGGGCATCGGATTCAGCGCCAAGGTGCTCGGCGCTTCGCTGATCCTCGAGACCCTGATCCTGCTGCTCTTCGATGCCGCTGTCTTCACCAAGCACGGCTTCAGTCTCGACGCCTTCGCACCGGAGTTCATCTTCTCGGGCTCGATCGGGATCGGACTCCTGCTGGCCGCCACCGGCTTCCTCGGCTTCGAGGCCACGTCGCTCTTCAGTGAAGAGGCCAAGAACCCGCTGCGGACCATTCCGCGCGCCACCTATGCGTCCATCTGCGTGATCGGACTCATCCTCGGCCTGACCACCTGGGCCGTCGTCAGCGCCACCGGCGTCGCCCAGGCCCAGAACGTGGGCCTCGAGCACCTGGAAAGCGGCGACCTGATCTTCAGCCTCTCGAACACCTATCTGGGCAGCGCACTGACCGACCTCATGATGATCCTGCTGCTCGTCAGCCTGTTTGCCGCGATGCTCGCGTTCCACAACTCGGCCACCCGCTACCTGTTTTCGCTCGGCCGCGCGCGCATCCTGCCGTTCGCCCTGGCGCGCACGACCGGGAACGGGGTTCCACAAACCGCGGCCATCGTGCAGGCGCTGTTCGCGGCGAGCGTGGCAGGGGTCTTCGCCGTGCTGGGGCTGGACCCGATCGCATCGCTCGTGCCCGGCATGCTGGGCTTTGGCACGCTGTGCATCCTGGTCCTGCAATTGCTGACCGCGCTGTCGATCGTCGTGCACTTCCGCCGCACCCGCGACCCTCGGTGGTGGCGCACCTTCGTCGCCCCCGGCATCGGTGCGCTGGGACTGCTCGGCATCGCGGTCATGGCGATCCTGAACTTCTCCGTCATTGCGGGCTCGGAGGCGCTGCTGGTGAATCTGCTGCCGCTGCTGTTGCTGGCAGCGCTGGTGGGCGGCATCGTCTATGCCATCTACCTGCGCAAGCACAAGCCGCAGATCTATGCCGGGCTTCGCAACGATCTGGAGAAATTCAACGAATTGCTGGCAACAAAGACGCAATCCGAATAGCGACGAATTCGGGGAGTCCTTTCTCGTGCCCGCAGTGCCGTCAGCCGCGCGGCAGGCTCGGTGCGAGCAGCGCGGGGGCGAAGGCCAGCGCGAAGCCCCCGAAGCACGCCGCCCACAGCAGCACCGACAAGGCTGCGAGCGGCGTCGAGACGGTGCTCCAGCCGGGCACGCCGGCGGCCAGGCGCAGTGCGGCGGCCGCGAACATCGCGGCGCAGGCGGGCGCCAGCCAGCGTGGCGGCTCCAGCGCGCGCCCGGTGTGGCGCAAGGCCACGCGCGTCATCAGCGCCAGCATCATGAGCCCCAGCGCACCGACGGTGAAGGCGTGCAGCCAGGCCGTCGGGGCTACACCAGCACCGGCTGCGGCCAGCGCCTGGAGCACGAAGGCCAGCACCAGCCATGCAAAACCCAGGTGCATGCCCGCCAAGAGCGGCGCGTGCGCGACGCGCCAGCCGCGCCAGCGCAGCACGCGCGCGCCGTGCAGCAGCGCGCAGGCCAGGGCCACCGCGGCGGTCCAGCGTCGTGGTGCATCGGCCAGCTCGCACGCGGTCAGCAGCAGCAATGAGGTCAAGGCAACGGCCTCGAGCGCGCGGTGCGGCGCGGCTGGTTCGCGTTCACCGACCGCGCGCAAGGCGTTGGTGGTGAAGACCTGCGTGAGCAGGCCGCCGACCAGCGTGTACAGCACGGCCAGTGCCAGCACCGCAGCGCGCAGCGCCAGCGCGGCACCGGCATCGTCGCCTTGGATCACGGCCGCGTGGTAGAGCGCATTGGCGAACGCCAGCGCGCCCAGGATCGGCAGCAGCCAGCGGTAGCCCCGCTTGTGGCCGCGCCACAGCGGCGCGGCCAGCAGGGCCACCAGCGTCGGCAGCAGCAGCAGGTCGGCCAGTGCGGGCACGCCACGCGGCAGCCAGGGCGCAGCCCAGAAGGCGGTGCGGCCGACCAGCCACAGCCCGGCCAGCAGCACCAGTGGCGCGCTGCGCAATTCGGGAGTACCGGCCCAACTGGGCAGTGCGGTCAGTACAGTCCCGACAACGATGGCAGTGGCGAAGCCGAACACCATCTCGTGGCCATGCCACAGCGGCAACACGATGCCGGAACCCGCGAGGTCGACCCAGCCCAGCGCGACGCCGACGCTGCCCAGGGCGAGCAGCGGCGCGTACAGCGCGCCGAGCAGGTAGAAGGGGCGGAACCCGCTGGCCCACAAGGGTGCGTCGCCGCAGCGCCGCACCAGGCGCATGGCTGCGTTCATTCAGACTGACGCAGCGGCCGTTGCGGCAGTGCCGGCGCGCCCGGCCCGAAGCCTGGCCAGTCGCTCGCGCGCAGCGTGTGCCTCGCGCAGCCAGATCGGCCCGAAACCGCGCACGCGCGCGGGGGCCTCGGCAATGGCGATCGCGGTGTCGATTCCGTAGGTATCCAGCGTCGGCAACATCGCGTCGATGGTGGCCAGGTACTCGTCGCGCAAGCCGCGCGCGAGCCGGGCCTCCTCGCTGTAGCCAAACGGATCGAGCGCTGTGCCGCGCAGGAAGCGCAGGCGCGCGAGTCCGGCCAGGAGGGGTCGGATCCACTCGCCGTAGCGGCGTTTCCGCGGTTCGCCTGTTGTGGGGTCGGTGCGCGCCAGACCCGGTGGTGCGAGGTGCCAGCGTATCTGGTACGCGCCGTCGAACGCCTGGTCGAGCATGGCGCGGAAGGACGGGTCGGTGTGCAGCCGTGCGGCCTCGTAGACATCCTTGTGCGCGATCAGGCGGTAGGCTTGCCGCGCCACGGTATCGGCCAGGCGTTCACTGCCCGCGCGTGCTCGCTGCTCCGCGGAACGCACGCGCTCGAGCAGCGCGGCGTAGTCGCGCGCGCAGGTCTGGCCGTGATAGGCGACAAGCGCCTCCCGGCGACGCGCGATGCGTTCGTCCAGGCTGGCGGACAGCCGGCGCGACGCCGGCAACTGCTCCTGTGCGGCGGCGGCCGCCTCGGTGGCGGTGCGATCGCAGGCGGCCTGCCGGCCCCAGGCGAAAGCGCGTCGGTTGTCGTCGACCGCCCCGTTGTTGAGCTCGACCGCACGCAGCAAGGCCTTGCGCGACACCGGCACCAGCCCGCGCTGCCAGGCCAGGCCGAGCATGAACATGTTGGTGGCGATCGGATGGCCGAGCAGCAGCGAGGCGAGCCGGGTCGCGTCCAGCGCCTCGACCGCCGCATCGCCGAGCGCGGCGCGCAGTCGCGCGAGCGTCGCCTCGCGCGGCATCTCGAGATCGGGATCGCGCAGGAAGTCCCCGGTGATCGTCTGCGCCGTGTTGACGATGGCGCGCGCATGATCGCGGCGCAGCCGGCGCATGGTGTCGGGTGCGGCGGCGACCAGCAGGTCCGCGCCGAGCAAGGCATCAGCGTCACCGGGCGCGATGCGAACGGCGTGCAGCGCCGCCGGGTCGCGCGCGATGCGTATGTGCGACAGCACGGCTCCGCCTTTCTGCGCCAGACCGGTGACGTCGAGTACGGTCACGCCCAGCCCGTCGAGGTGTGCAGCCATGCCCAGCAGCGCGCCGATGGTGACCACGCCGGTGCCGCCCACGCCGGCCACCAGCAGCGACCACGGTGCATCCAGCGAGGGCAGCAGCGGGTCCGGCAAGGCCGATTCGTCGGCCGTGCCTGCCGGCGCCGAACGGTGCTGCCGCTTGCCTTCGACGCTGACCAGCGCCGGGCAGCAGCCTTCCAGGCAGCTCAGGTCCTGGTTGCAGCTGAACCCGTCAATCGCCCGCTTGGTGCCGAACTCGGTGGCCACCGGCACCACCGACAGGCAGTTCGACTTGGCCGCGCAGTCGCCGCAGCCTTCGCACAGCGCTTCGTTGATGAAGACGTGCGTCGTCGACTCGGGCAATGCGCCTCGCTTGCGGCGGCGGCGCTGCTCGGTCGCGCAGGTCTGGTCGTAGACCAGCGCGGTCACGCCCGGAAATTCGCGCAGTTCGCGCTGCACCGCGTCGAGTGCCGTGCGCGGACGCAACTCGACGCCGGCGGCAAAGTCGGCGTTGCGTGGATACTTGCCCAGGTCGTCGGCGAGCACGACGATGCGTCGCACCCCTTCGGCGGCGAGCTGGCGCGTCAGCTGTGGCACCGAGAGCTGCCCGTCCAGCGGCTGGCCCCCGGTCATGGCGACCGCGTCGTTGTAGAGGATCTTGTAGGTGATCGCCACATCGGCCGCGACCGCCGCGCGGATCGCCAGCAGCCCGGAGTGGAAGTAGGTGCCGTCGCCCATGTTGGCGAAGACATGCCGCGTGCCCGCGTGCCCGGACAGGCCCAGCCAGGCGACGCCTTCGCCGCCCATCTGGCTGATCGTCAGTGTGCCGCGATCCATCCAGGCGGCCATCAGGTGGCAGCCGACACCGGCCAGCGCGCACGACCCTTCGGGCACGCGCGTGGAGCGGTTGTGCGGGCAACCCGAACAGAAGTAGGGCGTGCGCTGCAGCAGGGGCGGGGGCAGGGCGGCGAATGCGGCTTCGCGTGCATCGAGCGCGGCGACGGCATCGCGCCAGCGTGCACTGCCGTCCAGCCGCGCCAGGCGCAGCGCGATGGCGCGCGCGACGATCGCCGCGTCGAGCTCGCCCGTGGGCGGCAGCAGCCATTGACCGGGCGGCGCAGGCCATTCGCCGCCTTCGTCGAATTTGCCGACCACGCGCGGGCGTTCGCCGTCGCGCCACTCGAAGAGCATCTCCTTGATCTGGTACTCGATGATCTGGCGCTTCTCCTCGACGACCAGGATTTCCTGCAGCCCGCGCGCAAAGCGCCGCGCGCCCGCGGCCTCGAGCGGCCAGGGCATGCCCACCTTGTACAGGCGCAGACCCAGCGCGGCGGCTTCGGCGTCACCGATGCCCAGCCGAACCAGCGCCTGGCGCAGGTCGCCCCAAGCCTTGCCGCAGGCGACGATGCCCAGCCGCGCATCGGGCGGGTCGACCACCAGCCGATCGATGCCGTTGGCGCGCGCGTAGGCCGCGGCCGCATAGATCTTGTAGGCCTGCATGCGCCTCTCCTGCGCGGCCTGCGGGTCGGGCAGACGCAGGTGCACGCCGCCGGCAGGCAGCACGAAGTCCGTCGGCAGCACCAGCCGCACGCGCTGCGGATCGAGCTCGACCACGGTCGAGCTCTCGACCGTATCGGCGCTGGTCTTCATCGCCACCCAGCAGCCGGCGTAGCGCGACATCGCCCAGCCGTGCAGGCCGAAGTCGAGCAGGTCCTGCACGTCCGCGGGCGCGAGCACCGGCATCGCACAGGCGGAGAAGACATGTTCGCTCTGGTGCGCCACCGCCGACGAGCGTGCGCCGTGATCGTCGCCCGCCACCACCAGTACGCCGCCATGGGGCGCGGTGCCGGCATGGTTGGCATGCTTGAAGACGTCGACGCAGCGGTCCACCCCCGGGCCCTTGCCGTACCACATCGCGAACACGCCGTCGCGCTGCGGATCAGGCAGCAGGTGCAGCTGCTGCGTGCCCCAGCAGGCGGTGGCCGCCAGGTCCTCGTTGACGCCGGGCTGGAAGCGGATGTGGTGCTCGGCGAGATGCGCCGCGGCCTGGTGCAGCGCGCTGTCCAGCCCGGCCAGCGGCGAGCCGCGGTAGCCGGTGACGTAGCCCGCGGTATTCAGCCCGGCGGCGCGGTCGCGTGCGTGCTGCAACATGGGCAGCCTTGCCAGGGCCTGCACGCCGGTGAGGTAGACGCGGCCGCGCTCGAGCCGGTATTTGTCGGCCAGCGAGATGTCGGGCAGCACCGCGGACTCCATGACGGCTCAGGCGACGAAACGCGTCAGGTACAGCGTGATGCCCGGGAATCCGATCAGGATCGCCAGCCTGACCAGATCGGAAATTACGAAGGGGACGACGCCGCGGAAGACCTCGAGGGTGGGGATGTCGGGCAGCACGCTGCGCAGCACGAAGACATTGAGCCCGACCGGAGGCGTGATCAGGCTGATCTCGGTCACGACGACGACGATGATGCCGAACCAGATGAGGTCGAAGCCCAGGTGTTGCACCACCGGGTAGAACATCGGCACGGTGAGCAGGATCATCGACATGCTCTCGAGCACGCAGCCCAGCAGCACGTAGATGACGCAGATCGCGACGATCACCAGCATCGGCGTCGACGCGAAGCGCTCGGTGAATGCGATCAGCTCCGCGGGCATGGTCGTCATGTTGACGAAGTTTGCAAACACCAGCGCACCGATCAGGATCGCGAAGAGCATGCCCGTCGTCACCGCGCTTTCGACCAGCACCTCCCGCAGGAAAGCGGTCGACCAGCCGCGGCGGAAGATCGCGAAGACGAACGCGCCGGCTGCGCCGACCGCCGCTGCTTCGGTGGGCGTGAACACGCCACCGTAGATGCCGCCCAGCACCAGCACGAACAGCGCCAGCACACCCCACACGCGTCGCAGCGCGCGCAGCCGTGCGGGCCAGGGCACGAAGTCGCCGGGCGGGCCGGCCGTCGGGTCCAGGCGCACGGTGACCGCGATAGCACCCATGTAGCACACAACCGCGACCAGGCCGGGCAGTATGCCGGCGATGAACAGCTTGCCGATATTCTGCTGCGTGAGGATGCCGTAGATCACCAGCACCACCGAGGGCGGGATCAGAATGCCCAGCGTGCCGCCGGCGGCCACCGAACCAGTGGCGAGCGCGTCGGAGTAGCCATGTTGACGCATCGGCTGCACCGCCACCTTGGCCATCGTCGCCGCGGTCGCCACGCTGGAGCCGCAGATCGCCGAAAAGCCGCCGCAGGCGACGATGGTGGCCATCGCCAGCCCCCCCTTGCGGTGGCCGAGGAAGGCATGCGAGGCCTCGTACAGTTCCTCCGACAGGCCCGCGCGGGTGACCAGGTTGCCCATCAGCACGAACAGCGGCACGACCGACAGCGCATACGACAGCCCGGTCTCGTAGGCGACCGCGCCAACCATCGCCAGCGCGGCCGGTGCACTGGCCTTGAGTGCAAAACCGGCGAAGCCGACCAGGCCCATCGCAAATGCGATCGGCATGCGCGCAAACGCCAGCAACAGCATCGCGGCGAACGCGAGCAGGGCTTCGTTCATCGCGGTGGGGCGTCGGTGGCGTCGGTCCAGGCCATCGCCAGCATCAGCACGACGGTGGCGCCCGCCAGAAGTGCCATGTAGCCGACCAGCGGGTAGACCGGGATCTGCAGCGTGGCCGTGGTTTCGCCGGCGGCCGCCATGTTGACCGCCCGGCGCCCGAGCTGCCATGCGATGACGCCGATGCAGGCCGCGGCACTCACGTCGATGAGCGCGTTCTGCGCCCGCCGCCAGGCCCGCGGCACCAATGACGCGAACAGATCGACCGTGACCTGCTGGCGGTGCAGCGTGACCAACGGCAGGCTCGAGAAGACCAGCGCACCCATCGCCAGTTCGGTCAGCTCGAAGGCGCCGGTGAGCGGCCGGTTGAGGAAATAGCGGCCGACGACGTCGACGCAGGTCAACAACGCCAAACCCACGAGCAGCAGCGCGGCGACGCCGCCGAGCAGCCACTCGATGGCCTTCCAGCGCGGTGGCGTGGCCGCGCCGGCACTCATGGCCGCACCCTCACTTGCCTGCCGCGACGTTGGCGATCTCGGCGCGGAACTCCTTCATCAGCGCCGCCCCGTCCACGTCCTTGGGTTTGACTTCGGCGTACCAGGCCTGTTCGACCGGATCGACCTTCGACTTGATCTCGGCGATGAAGGCCGGGCTCGCGGTCTGCAGGTTGACGCCGGCCGCCTTCATCGTCGCCATGCCCGCTGCGTCGGCCGCGTCCCAGGCCTTGCCGGCCAGGCGCGCGAAGTGCTCGCCCGAGAGCTTGTCGATCGCATCGCGGTCGGCCTGGGGCAGGGCGTTATACCTGGCTTCGTTCATCATCATCACGAAGCTGGTGTTGTACAGGCCACCTGGGATCAGCGTGCCATGCTTGATCAGGCTGGTGAGCTTGAATCCGGGGATCGATTCGGGCGGAAAAAAGATGCCGTCGGCGACGCCGCTTTGCAGCATCTGGAACGATTCGCTGGATGGCTTGAGCAGCGGGCTCGCGCCCAGTGCGCGGGTGTATTCGTTGACGATGCCGCCGCCGACGCGGATCTTCATGCCCTGCAGATCGGCCAGGCTTGCGACCGGCTTGCTGACGGTGAAGATCTCCCCCGGCCCGTGCGTGAAGACCGAGATCACCCGCACGCCCTTGTGTTCTTCGAGCTTGGCCAGATGCTTGCGGTACATGCGCTCGTAGGCGACCGAGGTCGCCTCTGCCGAGTCGCCGAGAAAACCGAACTCGGCCATCTTGGTCAGCACGAACCGACCCGGCGTGTAGCCCTGCACGGTGAACGAGACGTCGACCACGCCGTCCTTCACGGCATCGAAGGTCTGCGGCGGCGCTACCGGCGCCTTCGGCAGGATGTTGAACTTGACGCGCCCCTGCGTCGCTGTCTCGACCTCCTTCAGCCAGGGCACGAAGACATTGGCCGTCAACGGATGACCGGGTGGCACCCATGACGATGCGGTCATCGTCGTCTGCGCCTGGGCCGGCGCCAATGTCAGCATCGAGGCCAGTGCGACGGCCGAGGCGAGGTGAAGCGTTTTCATGGGGTGTCTCCTTCTGCAGTTGGACAAGGTGAACCGTCAACCGGTCGCGCCGAAGTCGGGCAAGCGCCGGTCCAGGAAAGCGGCAATGCCTTCGCGTGCTGCCGCAGTGCAGGCCGCCGCACCGAATGCGCGGTAGCCGATCTCGAGCGCTTCGTCCAGGCGCGGGGCGGCCGCGGCGTCGCGCACCGCCGCCTCGATCAGCGCGACCACGCCGGCGCTGAGCACGCGCCCATCGACCGAGCGCGCCGCCTCGACGCTGAAAGCGGGCACCGCGACGGCGCTCTCGCCGATGCGCGACACGCGACCGGCCAGCGCATGCACGTGCGCCACGGCCCGGGCCATCAGCTCGTCGAAATCGTCGGCCAGGGAGTCGACGATGCCCAGTTCATGCGCCTGCACGGCGCGCAGGCGTTCGCCGCGGCACAGCATGCGGTGGAACACCGCACCCGCTGCCGGCCAGCGCCGGTAGGGCACGACCATGGCGCCGATGGCAGGCAGGATACCGAGCGTCACTTCGGGCAACTGCATCCAGGCGCTGCGCATGGCGACGAGGGCATGGCAGCGCATCGCGAGCTCGAAGCCACCGCCGAGTGCCATTCCGTTGAGCGCGGCGACCACCGGCTTGGGGCAGTGGTCCAGGTGCACGAGCAGGCGTGAACAGTCGCGCGCATATTGCGCCGCGGCGCCTGCATCGCCGAGCAACGACGGGAAGCGGCCGAGATCGGCGCCGGCACTGAACGCCTTCGTGCCGTAACCGACGATCACGAAGCCCGCGACCATGGGGTCGCTTGCATGGCGCTGGACCACGGCGAGTACCTCGTCGGTCATCTGGTCGTGCAGTGCATTGAGCGCCTCGGGGCGGCGCAGCGTGATCACTTTGACGTCGTCGATATCGTCGACGAGGACGTGGCGCTCGCGCGGCTGGTAGCTGGACAGTGCGCGTGCGGCAGCGGGCATGCCCGGACGGTCCGCAACGAATCGGTGCAGGATGCGTTGGCATTCGGCGTCGCCCGCTGCGTGCATGATCTCCAGCGGCCCGCGCTTGAAACCGAGCGCGACACGGCAACCCAGGTCGAGGTCTGCGCCGGTGCCGACCTTGCGATCCAGGATGTCGACCGTCTGCGACAGCAGCACGCCGAGCAGCCGATCACGGATGCGCGCGCGAAGTTCGTCGCCCACCGCGACGGCCTGGCCCGGCGCCACGGTGTCCCAGCGCGCGACCGAACGAAAAATGGCCGCCGGCCGGTAATGCGCGCCTTCTTCCGCGGCCTGCAGCGTATTGGTCTCGATGATGATCGGGTTGCCCTGCGCGAGGTTGAGCACGAAGAACGGGCCGGCGTGCACGAACTCGGCCGCCACGCTGTCGATCTGTGTCGCGCTCGCGTCGTCCAGCAGCAGCGCCGCGTCGTTGCACCAGTTGTCGAAGATGCGGTCGAGCATGAAACAAGGTGCGTCACTCGTCGTGAGCGGCAATTTTCCGGTGGCCGCGAAGCCGTGTCGAAGCCAGACGAGCAGCGCCGGATCGACCCCCGGCCAGTCGATCACCTCGACCGCCGGATTGCGCCAGGCGGGAGCGAAAAAGTGCGTCACCGTCGCCCGCTCGGGATGCTTCAGCTCGGCAAAGATGCGCGCCGCGGGCAGTGAACTCGTGTTCGACGTCATCACCGCGTCGGTCGCGATCCGCGCCTCGACAGCGGCGAAGATGCGGCGCTTGAGTGCGAGGTCTTCGCTCGCCGCCTCGAGCACCCAGTCGCAATCCGTCAGCGTGTCGTAGTCGGTGCTGCCGGCGAGGCCGTCCAGTGTGGCGCGGGCGTCGTCGGCACTCATCTTGCCGCGCGCGACGGCCTTGTCCGCATAACCTGCGAGGCGCGCGAGTGCGGCATCGATCGCATCCCGGCGGACATCGAGCAGCGTGAGCTTCAGGCCCGGCAGCGCGCTCTTCAGGTAGTAGGCGATGTCGGGACCGATCGATCCGGCGCCGATCACGGCAACATGGCGCGGCGCGGGGCGTGTCGGCCGCTCCAGAAGCGGGTTCGCGTAAGGCATGGTCGGGGCAATCACTTTCAGCAGGTCAGGTCGGCGCGACGGCCGACGAGAGGCTCCGCAGCGCACGTTTGTCGGTCTTGCTGGCGGGCGTCTTGGGCAGCGCGTCGGCGAAGCGAAAGCGCTCTGGAACCTTGTATTTCGCAAGCCGCTCGCGGCAATGAGCGAGCAACAGGTCGGCATTGCATGTCGCGCCGGGGCGCAACACGACATGCGCGACGACTCGCTCGCCACGGTAGGCATCGGGCTCACCCACGACCGCCGCATCGACGACGCCAGGATGTGCGAACAACACTTCTTCGACCTCGCGCGGATAGACGTTGTAGCCGCCGACGATCAGCATGTCTTTCTTGCGGTCGCGGATGAAGAGATAACCGTCGGCGTCGAGTTCACCGATGTCGCCGGTGTAGAGCCAGCCGTCACGAAGCGCCTGCGCGGTCTCGTCCGGACGCCCCCGATAGCCCTGCATGAGTTGCGGTCCGCGGGCGCGGATCTCACCGAGCTCGCCGGTGGCGAGCACGCGCGTGCCGGTGTCGACATCGACGATCTGCATCTCGGTGGTCGGCACTGCGACGCCGACTGATCCGGCCTTCGCCGGCCCGCGGGCCGGGTTGAAGCTCAGCACCGGGCCGGCTTCGGTCAGGCCGTAGCCTTCGAAGACCGGCGCGCCGACTGCGGCCTGCCAGCGCGCGAGCGTTGCCGCGGCGAGCGCCGACGCGCCCGAGTAGCAGGTGTGCACGCTGCGCCAGTCGGTCGCGGCAAACGCCGGATGCGACATCAACCCGACGAACACCGTCGGGCTGCCCGGGAAGATGCCGATGCACTCGCGCGCTATCACCGCGAGCACCTCGTCGGGTTGGTAGCGCGCGAGGATCACCAGCGCCCCAGCGCAATGCACGGCGAGAAACAGGCCCATCGCCATGCCGTACGCGTGTGACAAGGGCATCATGCAGACGATGCGGTCGCCGCGCCGGGTCGGCAGCAGGGCCTCTCGCTGTTCGACGTTGATCGCGATCGCGCGGTGTGTCAGTTCCACGCCCTTCGCGCGCCCGGTCGTGCCGCCGGTGTACTGCAGCAGAGCGAGCGCATCGGGCTGCGGCAAACCCGGAAGTGCCGCCTCGCCGTCGCGCGAGACGTCGAGATGACGGCCACCGTGGCCGACTTCGACGATGTGCACGATGCCCGCGTCGCGCGCGGCGGCGTCGATCAGGCCGCGCAGCGCCGCATCCACGACCAGGACGCGCGGTGCCGCATCGAGCAGGATCGGGGCCAGCTCATGCGCGGTGAGCAGCGGGTTCAGCGGGACGAGTTGCGCGCCGGCTGCGAGTGCACCGAACATCGCGATGCAGGCGTCGATCGAATTGCCGATCAGCGTGGCGACGCGTTCGCCGCGTCCGCCCAGCGATTCGAGTTCGTGCGCGAAGGCGGCGACGCAGGCGATGTAGCCGGCGTAGGTCAGTCTGCGTTCGCCGAAGACCAGTGCTTCGGCCTTCGGCGCTTCGGCGGCCGCCGCGGCGAGCATCGCGACCACGCTGTCGTGCGCCCCTGGCAGCACAGGTCGCTGCGACGGGAAGTTGCCGGACATCATCGTCACGCGACGACACCTGCGTCGTGCAATTGAGCGATCTCGCTTTCGGCCAGGCCGGCTTCGGCGAGCACGCGCCGCGTGTGCTCGCCGTAGCCGGGCGCGAAGGCGAGATCGGTCTTCGCGCCCGGCTGATCGACGGCCATCGGCGGCATGTGAATGACCCGGCCGTCGGGCAGCGTCGTGCGCGTCAGCTTGTCCGCCAGTGCGGGCAGCTCGCGCACCTGGCGGATGTCGTGGATGCGCGTCGCCGGGATCGTCGCCGCCGCGAGGTCGGCGAGCAGGACCGCGGCCGGGTGCTGCGCGGTGACGGCGACCATGTCGCGGTGGATCGCCTCGCGCTCGGCGTGACGGCCTTCGTTCGTCGCGCGCGCCTCGCTGGCAATCGCGGCGAACTTCGGGGTCGTGCACAGGCGACGCCACTGCACATCGCTGCCAATGGCGAGATAGACAAAGCCGTCGCTCGCCGGGTAGACATTCGTCGGGATGAACTTGCGGTGCTCGTTGCCGGCGCGCGTGATCTCTTCCTCGCGGCAGCCGAAGTCCAACAGCGGCAGCACGGTGATGAGCCATGACGCTGCGGCCTGCAGCATCGAAACGTGGATCGTCTGCCCCTGCCCGGTCTCATGGCGCTCGAGCAGCGCGCGCATGACGTTGGCGTAGAGCTCGTCGCCCGACTTGAGGTCGATGACCGGGATGCCGGTCAGCATCGGGGGACCCTGGCGCTCGCCGGTGACTTCCATGTAGCCGGCCATCGCCTGCAGCACCGGGTCGTAGCCGGGCGCATCGGGGAAGGCTGGGCCCATCGCCGAGATGCCGGCCCAGATGAGTTCCGGCCGCCCGGCGCGCAACTGCTCCGGTGCGATGCCGAGCGACGCATAGCGCGACGGCACGGTGTTGCAGCAGAAGACATCGACGTCGAGCTTGTCGATCAGTCGGGCCAGCAGTTCCTGACCACGCGCGTCCTTCAAATTGAGCGCGATCGCCTCCTTGCCGACGTTGGGCGCAACGAAATAGCTGCGCCGGTCATCTGCGTCTCCTGGCTCGCTGCACACGCGCGATCCGATGTAGCGGTTCGGATCGCCCGGCAGGCCTTTTCCCGCCGTCGCCTCGATGCGGATCACGCGCCAGCCGAGCTGCGCGAACCGCAGCGTCGCATACGGCAGTGACAGCGCCTGCTCGAGCGACAGCACGGTGCGCGCTTTCACGCCGGCATCTCCGTGATCGGCGGCAGCGGCGGCACAGCCGGCAAGGCCCCGTGCAGCGCGCGGTAGACGCGCTCGGGCGTGAAGGGCAGGCTGGTGATGCGC